>JAYWEG010000240.1:0-3299 GCA_043779445.1 Bacteroidota bacterium | reverse complement strand
AAAAAAGCTTCTCGGTTAAATCCAGAGAGACTTTTTATTCTATTTATTTCTACATAACCAGTATATTTGAATCCCATAGACCAATCAGGAAATTGCCTTTGTTTAATTTCGCCTTCAATTACAGTCAAAACTCCTCGATGTCTTTTGTCTTTTTTTATTTTTTCAAAAAGATGGTTTACTTTTTCTTTTTCACCTTCTAAAATCTGTAAGAAATCACCATCAATATGCAAAAGCATACCAGTAATTTCATTCGCAAGATTATACGTTCTTGACTGCAATAAAATAGCATTAAGTTCCTCTTCTTTAGTGGTTTCTAAAGCAGCACTGAAATAAATTATACGATACATGTAGTAGTTTTTTGTTAAAATTAAATTTATTATTTAAATTATCAAAATAAATTGAAAAAATATTATTTTGAATTTTCAAAACCAAAGATTATTTATTAGAAACAAAAAACATATCTTTACAATTCAATTGAAAACCTTGTTATGAGTCAAAAAGTATTACTCACTTCTCAAGAAATTAGTATTATTCTGCACCGTTTGGCTTGCCAATTAATAGAAAATCATCTCGATTTTTCAAATACAATTCTAATTGGACTACAGCCTCGAGGCATATTTTTGGCAGAAAGGTTAAAAAATCTTCTCGAAAAAGATTATAAAATTCAAAATATTACTCTTGGCTATCTTGATATTACGTTTTTTAGAGACGATTTCCGTAGAACGGACAAACCGTTAGAAGCTAACAAAACCCAAATTGATTTTATTGTAGAGAACAAAAAAGTAATTTTCATCGATGATGTTTTGTACACTGGTCGGAGCATTAGATCTGCTCTAACAGCAATTCAATCTTTTGGTCGTCCCTCAGAAATTGAATTATTGGTTTTAATTGATAGACGTTTTAGCAGACATTTGCCCATTCAACCGGATTATCGAGGCCGCCAAGTCGATGCTATAAACCACGAAAAAGTTAAAGTTTCTTGGATTGAAAACGATGGCGAAGATTGTGTTTATTTAATCCCAACTAACAACAACTAAAAAAATGAGCGAACTTAGTGTAAACCATTTATTAGGAATAAAATATATTACAAAAAAGGATATTGAGTTGATTTTTGAAACAGCAGATCAATTCAAAGAGGTCATTAATCGACCAATCAAAAAAGTACCTTCGCTTAGAGACATTACCATTGCCAATATCTTTTTCGAGAATTCTACAAGAACAAAACTATCTTTCGAATTAGCTCAAAAACGCCTTTCGGCTGATGTTATAAGTTTTTCGGCTGCACAATCTTCTGTTAAAAAAGGAGAAACGTTAATCGATACTGTCAATAATATTTTGGCCATGAAAGTCGATATGGTTGTCATGCGTCATACAAGCCCAGGAGCAACACATTTTCTTTCTCAAAACGTGAAAGCAAGTATTATCAATGCTGGAGATGGAGCGCATGAACACCCAACACAAGGTTTGTTAGATTCTTTTTCTATCAGAGAAAAACTTGGAGAAGTAGCAGGTAAAAAAGTGGTCATTGTGGGCGATATTCTACATTCTAGAGTGGCACTTTCAAACATATATGCTTTGCAAATGCTAGGCGCAGAAATTAAAGTTTGTGGGCCAAAAACATTGATTCCTAAACACATTGAAAGTCTTGGAGTGAAGGTAGAGCCAATTTTAAGTAAAGCATTAGCATGGTGCGATGTTGCAAATATGTTACGTGTTCAAAACGAACGAATGGATGTTAATTATTTTCCATCAACACGTGAATATGCACAACAATATGGAGTTGATAAAAAATTATTAGATTCTTTGAATAAAGAAATTATAATTATGCATCCTGGTCCAATAAATCGAGGAGTAGAAATTTCTTCAGAGGTGGCAGATTCCAATCAATCTGTGATTTTGAATCAAGTAGAAAATGGCGTTGCCATTCGAATGGCAGTAACGTATTTGTTAGCTTCAAAAATTAAAAATTAGAATCAATGACTATTGATATTACAGAAAAAGCAACCGTCATAAAAGATTTTGATTCAAATTTAGATGCACTGTTGATTGAATTGACTAATGAAAAGAATTTAGAGAATCAAAATATAATTCTTGATATTTCGAATTTTAAAACTTTGAAACCAAAAGATTTAAACATTTTCTTTTCGTTCGCAAAAACAAGTAAAAAAAATAAAAATTCTTTTGTAATCGTAATTTCGGATTTTGATTTTAATAAAATATCAGAAAAAATTAATGTTGTACCCACAATTCAAGAAGCATTTGATATTATTGAAATGGAGGAAATTGAACGAGATTTGGAATTTTAAAACAAAAAAATAATGAATTTCACAAACAAACACAAATTGTATTTTAACGTATTTTTGCTTTTCGTTTTTACATATCTTTTGGCAAGCAAAATTATGAATGGTTTTAAAACCCAGGATTTCAATTATTTTCGAATTGGGTTAAATACATTATTGATTATATTTACTGTAAGAAACATTACAAAATATAATGTAGAAGAATAAGGACAAAACCTATTGATTACACTTTTAAGGAAATAAAAAAATTGAAACTCACCATACTTGGTTGCTATGCCGCCACACCACGAACCTTAACCAATCCTACATCTCAAATACTTGAAATTAGAAATAGAATTTTTCTGATTGACTGCGGAGAAGGTACTCAGGTGCAACTTCGCAAAAATAAAATTAAGTTTTCAGCAATCAACCATATATTTATTTCGCATTTGCATGGTGATCATTGCTATGGATTGATCGGCTTAGTTTCAACTTTCATGCTTTTAAATCGAGTAAATGGTTTACATATTTATGGACCAAAAGGGATCAAAGAAATGATTTTGATGCAACTCAAATTGTCAAATTCTTACACGAGTTATGGATTGTTTTTTCACGAATTAGAATCTAAAAAAAGTGAAATTATTTTCGAAGATGACAAAGTAGTTGTGAAAACAATTCCTCTGAAACATAGAGTGTACACGAATGGATTTCATTTTCAAGAAAAAATACGAGAACGAAAACTCAATGTAATTGCAGTTCAAAAATATAAAATAGAAACTTGTTATTTTCAAAATATAAAAAACGGAAAAAATATTACACTTGAAAATGGTACTTTAATTCCAAATTCTGAGCTTACATTCGATCCAATTCCCCCAAAAAGCTATGCTTTTTGTTCTGACACAATTTTTGATGAAACCATTGTTGAATACATTCAAAATGTAGATATTTTGTATCACGAAAGTACTTTTTTAGAGTCCGAGGCGCATCTTTCAGAAAAAACAATGCATTCCACCGCAAAAC
>JAYWEG010000239.1:0-3316 GCA_043779445.1 Bacteroidota bacterium | reverse complement strand
TTTTATTTTGTATTTTTGTTTCATTACAGGATGATTTCTCTCCAAAAGTAGGAATTGATAAAATAAAATATAAAATAAATTTCAATGCCAGTTTTAGAAAAAATCAGTTCCAAAGAAATCATTGCTTTAGAAGACAAACACGGAGCACACAATTATCATCCACTTCCTGTAGTTTTATCACGTGGTGAAGGGGTTTTTGTTTGGGATGTAGAAGGAAAAAAATACTACGATTTTCTTTCAGCCTATTCTGCTGTAAATCAAGGACATTGCCATCCAAAAATTATTGGAGCCATGATTGAACAAGCACAAACATTAACCTTGACTTCTCGTGCTTTTTATAACGACAAACTAGGAATTTACGAAGAGTATATAACCAACTATTTTGGTTTCGATAAAGTTTTACCAATGAATACTGGTGCCGAAGCTGTAGAGACCGCATTGAAACTTTGTAGAAAATGGGCGTATGAGAAAAAAGGAATTCCGGAAAACCAAGCACAAATTATTGTTTGTGATGGAAATTTTCATGGACGAACGACCACAATAATATCGTTTTCTAATGACGAAAATGCAAGAAAAAACTTCGGACCCTATACTGCTGGTTTTATCAAAATTGCCTATGATGATTTGACAGCATTGGAAAATGTTTTAAAATCTACGAAAAATATTGCGGGGTTTTTGGTAGAACCAATTCAAGGAGAGGCAGGAGTTTATGTACCTTCTGAAGATTATTTAGCAAAAGCAAAAGCACTCTGTGAAGTGCATAATGTACTTTTTATTGCGGACGAAGTTCAAACCGGAATCGCAAGAACCGGTTCTATATTAGCAGTTTGTGGTAATTGTACTTGCGAGAATTCTTGCGAAAAACAATCGACCTATGTGGCTCCTGATATTCTGATTCTAGGAAAAGCAATTTCGGGTGGAGCCTATCCTGTTTCTGCAGTTTTGGCAAATAATCATATCATGAATGTCATAAAACCAGGGCAACACGGTTCTACTTTTGGGGGAAATCCAATTGCTGGCGCAGTTGCTATGGCAGCTTTAGATGTAGTTTCTGATGAAAATTTATCGCAAAACGCACGTCGATTAGGAAAAATTTTTCGTTCCGAAATCGATAAATACGTTCAAACTTCAAATATTGCAACTTTAGTTCGTGGAAAAGGGCTATTGAATGCCATAGTAATTAATGACACCGAAGAGAGTGACACTGCTTGGAACATTTGTATGGCGTTGCGTGACAATGGATTATTGGCAAAACCAACACATGGGAATATTATTCGTTTTGCTCCACCATTGGTCATGAACGACGAGCAACTGTTGGATTGCGTTTCCATTATTATAAATACCTTGAAACAGTTTGAGAAGTAATTTTTAAATAAAATTTTCAGTTTTCATCATTTTTATTTTAATGTTGACAAACAGTAAAATTTAATTTTTCATAGAAATCAAATAAGTAAATTTTTAAATTAAAATGAATTACTAAGAGCTTTATAAATTTTATAGAATGAAACTGGAAAATATTTTAACGATAAAAACTACAATTCAAAACGTAAGAATATATTCTAAAGCAGAAATCTTAAGTAAAATTTAATTTTTCATTTATAAATTTTAAAAATCTATCAGACAAATAATTTGACATTTTTATTATGAAATAAATCTAATTTTTAAGTTTCAAAAATATTAAATTTACAATGTGTTTTGGACCAAAATAAATTATAATCATTTTTAAGATTTTAGTAAAATGAAAAAGATATTTTTTCCTATAATTATGCTTTGTGCAATTATAATTGCACTCCATGAGCAGAGCAAAGACAGCAAAAATGTCTTTATTATGATAGCTTCAATAGTAGTATTTTTTTATGGAATGATGCGATTGAGTTCCAAAACACCTAGTAAAAACCAAGATGAAGAAAACAATGATGTTTAGTGTTGGAGATAAAGTTTCGGTTTTAGATGATGCCATGGATGGAATTATAACAAAAATTCATTTAGATCAAATTACTATTGAAACAACGGACGGTTTTATGCTTAATTTTAATCCAAAAGAACTTATTATTACCAATTCAACTAACGAATTCAAAAACAGTATTACGAGTTTCAATTCTACAGAAATAAAAAAAGAAAAAGAGATTCCAAAACCTCGAAGTTTTATAAAAGAAAGAAAAACAAAAGAAATTCCACCACCAGAATTTGATTTGCACATTGAAAAGTTAGTTAAAAATTTCAGAGGAATGAGTAATTATGAAATTTTAACCTTGCAATCAGAAACAGCAAAAAGACATTTGGATTTTGCTATTAAAAATCGAATTCCTAAAATAGTTTTCATTCATGGTGTTGGCGAAGGAGTTCTTAAATCTGAACTCGATTTTATGCTCGCTCGATATGAAAATATTGATTTCAAAGAAGGAAATTATCAAAAATACGGTCAGGGAGCCACAGAAATATTTATTCGTCAAAATAAAAATAAATAATTAAAAATGAAAAAAGCATATTTAGACAATGCTTCTACAACGCAAATCCGTCCCGAAGTTGTTCAAGCAATGACTAAATCAATGCTCGAAGATTTTGGTAACCCTTCCTCAAGTCATAGTTTCGGCAGAAATGCAAAAAATAGTTTAGAAACTTCTCGGAAAAATATAGCAAAATTGTTGAATGCGACATCTCAAGAAATTATTTTTTCTTCTGGTGGTACAGAATCCAATAATTGGATAATTAAAAGTGTAGTTCGAGATTTGAAAATCAAAAGAATTATTTCCAGTAAATTAGAGCATCATGCAGTGTTGCATTCAGTTCAATCGATCCAAAAAGAATACAACATTAAAGTAGATTATGTAAAAACGTGTTCAGATGGAACTATTGATTTGACAAATTTAGTAGAATTATTATCAGATAATATACCAACCCTTGTTTCCCTGATGCATGTAAATAACGAAACAGGAGAAATATTAGATTTAGAACGTGTATGTGCAATATGCAAACAATCTAATGCCCTTTTTCACACAGATTCAGTTCAGTCTGTAGGGAAAACTAAAATTGATTTACAGCAAACTCAGTTAGATTTTCTGGTAGCTAGCGCCCACAAATTTCATGGACCAAAAGGAACCGGTTTTGCATTTGTTCGAAAAGGAATTTCACTACGGTCGATGATATATGGTGGCGAACAAGAAAAAGGTTTACGAGCAGGAACGGAAAGTTTGCACAATGTTGCTGGAATGGCTATTGCTTTGGAGATTTCTACTACAAATTTAGAAGCAGAAAAAGAATATATATCGGAAATAAAAAAATATTGCATTTCTGAATTATTTAAAATTTTCCCTGA
>JAYWEG010000238.1:0-21326 GCA_043779445.1 Bacteroidota bacterium | reverse complement strand
AAATGGCACATAAATATGTTTAACAATAAATAATTATTGATATGGAAAATGTAAAAAAAAATAACGATGTTCCAAAAAACCCAAATAAAGGAAGTTCAGATGAAAATTCTGGTTTTGACTCAAAATCTTTAGATGTAGAAAAAGCAAATACTTATGATTCTCCTCTTGAAAAAAAACTGATTCAATCAGAATTAACTTCTAAAGAGAAACAAGACAGAAATTTGTTTAAAAATCAATTTAATGAAAATTCTGATTATTTAGATTTAGACGAAAATAGTTTTCCAATAGCAAAAGACTCCTCTTTTCCGAGTAATATTTAATTTTTTATTTTGTTTTAATGCAAAAAGGATAATTTAAAATTTAATAAATTGTCCTTTTTTAATTTTTTTATTAGATTTAAATCGTAACTTCACAAAAATATAATTTATTTATTATCAATATCTTAAATTGTAAAAATTTGTTTTTCTGTCCTAACTTCTGAGGATTTGTAGTAGAAAAACCTATGAATTATATAACTTTTTTTAATTGTTTTATAACAGTTAAAAATTATTTAAAAGCATCTTTGACATAAATGATAAAAACCCAATAATTTGAAACTATACATTAAATACATGGTCAGCAACCGCTGCAAAATTGCGGTTCGAGACGAACTTAAAAAGTTAGGATTACACTTTATTATGGTCGATCTTGGTGTGGTCGAAATCATGGAAAACATCAATTCGTCTAAACGAGAATTGTTAAAATTGGGTTTATTTGATGCTGGTTTCGAATTAATGGATGACAAACGAGCCATTTTAATTGAAAAAATAAAAAATATAATTATTGAAATGGTGCATCATTCGGATTCCAACATCAAAATAAATTTTTCTGATTATTTGTCAGAAAAATTAAACCACAATTATACTTATTTGGCCAATTTATTTTCGGAAGTGCAAGGCACAACTATTGAACAATTTATAATTTCGCACAAAGTCGAACGCATTAAAGAACTGATGATTTATGGCGAACTCAACGTAACCGAAATTGCATGGAAAATGGGCTACAGTAGCGTGGCACATTTATCGAGCCAATTCAAAAAAGTTACGGGACTTTCTCCATCACATTTCAATAAA
This sequence comes from Bacteroidota bacterium, assembly GCA_043779445.1. Classification (GTDB taxonomy): domain Bacteria; phylum Bacteroidota; class Bacteroidia; order Flavobacteriales; family Flavobacteriaceae; genus Flavobacterium. The sequence goes on along the minus strand of JAYWEG010000238.1, from coordinate 20,214 downwards.
TTAAAAGACAAACGCCGACAAGCTATAGAAGATATTTAATAATTTTTTTAAATTATGCCAGAATCAGTAATTAGTAACGATACTACAACCAACATTTTCAAGCAGGCGCCTGTTGCCATTGTGATTTTTCGTGGTTCAAATTTTTTAATAGAATTTGCCAACGATTTTTATCTTCAAATTCTTGGAAAATCAAACCATATTATTGGCAAACCACTTTTTGAATCTTTTCCTGAACTCAAAAATCAAGGACTAAAAAAAATTCTAGAAAATATTTTGCAAACCGGAATTCCATATAACATTAACGAACACGAGTTTGTAGTAGAAAGAAACAAAATTAAAGAAAAACTTTTTTTTAATTGTGCCTACCAACCTTTGCGTGAAAATGATAATGTTATCACTGGCGTTATTGTTGTTTTTTCGGAGGTTACAGAGCAAATTAACGCTCGAAAACTAGTTGAGAACAGCGAAAAAAGATACAATACGGTTTTTATGAAATCGCCATTTGCGTTTGCAATTCTAAAAGGCAAAGAAATGATTATTGCTTTGGCAAATGAAAGCATTCGTGCCATCTGGAAAAAAGGCGACAACGTAATTGGTAAAGGATTATTCGACGTTTTACCCGAAGTTATAGAGCAAGGTTTTCCTGAAATTATAGATAAAGTTTTTACAACTGGAGAACCGTTTTATGGTTATGAAATGCAAATTTTTATAAATAGAAATGACAAACTCCAAGAGTGTTATTTTAATTTTGTGTATCAGCCATATCGTGAGGTCGACGATACCATTTCTGGAATAGTACTAATTGCTTATGAAGTTACCGAGCAAGTTTTGGTTAAAAAAGCCGTAGCAGAAAGCGAAGAAAAATTTCGATCTATGACCGATTTAATGCCAGTAAAAGTGAGTTATGGCGATGCAAATGGCGTTACAAATTATTTTAACGAACGTTGGATTGAATATACAGGATTGAATTTAGACGAATTGGTTTCGTTTGGTTGGGATAAAATTGTGCATCCAGACGATAAGAAAAAATTAAGTAAAAATTGGGTAAATGCGCTAAAAAATGGTACCAATTTCGAAATTGAAATCAGAATTTTAGATAAAAATAAAAAATATCATTGGCATTTGAGTCGAATGAAACCAATTAGAGAAACTAATGGCAATATTTCGCATTGGATAGGCATTAACACCGAAATTCACAACCAAAAAACGAAAAACGAAACTTTAGAAGAAGCCATAAAAGAAAGAACTCAAGAATTAATAACTGCAAATGAAACACTTTTATTTCAAAATCAAGAAAAAGAAAAACGAGCAGCAGAATTAGTTATTGCCAACAAAGAATTGAAATTTCAGAATGAAATAAAAGAAAAAAAAGCAGCAGAATTGGTCATAGCAAACAAAGAATTATTGTACCAAAAAGATGAAAAACAAAACCGAGCAAACGAACTCGGAATTGCGAATATTGAATTAGCCTATCAACAAACAGAAAAACAAGATCGTGCTACTGAACTGGGAATAGCAAATATTGAATTAGCCTATCAACAATCTGAAAAACAAAATCGTGCCGACGAACTTGGTCTTGCTAATATTGAACTTAATTTTCAAAAAAATCTAGCACAACAACAAGCCTATTTACGCAGTTTAATCGAAGCAAGTCAGGATCCATTGGTAACCATAAACACCGAAGGTAAAATTATGGATATGAATCTTGCCATGCAAAAAGTAACTGACAAATCGAGAGAACAATTACTCAATACTGATTTTTGTTTGTATTTTACAGATAAAGAAAAAGCCAATAATATTTATCAAGAAGTATTTGAAAAAGAATCAGTATCTAACTTTCCTTTGGTAATGAAAGACGGAAAACTAACCGATGTATTGTTTAATGGATCTGTTTTTAAAGACGAAAAAGAAAACGTGATTGGAGCCGTTGTAGTTGCCAGAGACGTATCTGAGCAGAAAAAAAATGAAACCATTTTATTAGAAAGTCTCAAAGAAGTAACCGATTATAAACTAGCTCTCGATGCTTCGACCATTGTAGATATTACCGATAAAAATGGAAATATTAAGTTTGTAAACGAAAATTACACTAAAATTTCTCAATACCGCTTTGAGGAACTCGTCGGTGGAAGCCATTCGATGGTTAATTCAGCTTTTCATTCTGTAGCATATATGAATGAACTTTGGGCAACTATTTCAGTCGGAAAAGTGTGGCATGGAGATATTAGAAACAAAGCCAAAGATGGCAGTTTGTATTGGTTAAATATGACTATTGTACCGTTTCGAGATGACAAAGGAACTCCCTATCAATATGTTGCTATAAGTATTGATATTACCAAACAAAAACTTTTAGAACAAGAATTAACCGAAGCCAAAATTTTTGCCGAACTAGCCACCACAATTGCCGAAGAATCTCGCAATAGTGCCGAAGATGCAGTGGTCTCAAAACAACAATTTCTCTCGAACATGAGCCACGAAATTCGTACACCAATGAACGCCATAATTGGATTTACAAAAGTGGTCCTAAAAACCAAATTAACAGCCAAACAAAAAGAATATCTCATGGCAATAAAAATGTCTGGCGATGCATTGATAGTATTAATAAATGACATTTTAGATCTTGCAAAAGTCGATTCTGGCAAAATGACTTTCGAGAAAACACCATTCAAATTAATGCTGTCAATAAATGCCATGCTGCATTTGTTTGAAACAAAAATTCAAGAAAAAAACCTGGAATTAATTACGAAATACGATCAAAATATTCCAGAAGTCTTATTGGGAGATCCCATTCGATTGAATCAAATAATTCTCAATTTAGTAAGCAATGCCGTTAAATTTACCAATAACGGAAAGATAATTGTAAGCATAAAAATACTTTCGCAAGATGATGAAAAATCCAAAATAGAATTTTCGGTTTCAGACACTGGAATCGGAATAAAACCCTCGTTACTTTCTAAAATTTTCGAAAATTTTCAACAAGCAACAAACACTACATCAAGGCTTTATGGCGGTACAGGTTTAGGACTAGCCATCGTGAAACAATTGGTTGAGGCGCAAGGCGGAAAAATTAAACTTGAAAGTAAAGTCAATAAAGGTTCTACTTTTAGCTTTGTTCTAGATTTCAAAAAAAGTGCTGTCGAAATCATTCACGAACCCGAAATTCAAGAATTGGATTCATCCATAAAAAATACAAAAGTTTTGGTCGTCGAAGACATGGAACTTAATCAATTGTTGATGAAAACTTTGCTGGACGATTTTGGTTTTGAATGCGACATATCGGCAAACGGAAAATTAGCCATCGAAAAATTGCAAACCAAAAGTTACGATATTATTCTAATGGATTTGCAAATGCCAGAAATGAATGGTTTTCAAGCAACTGAATACATCCGAAAAAAAATGAAATTAACCATTCCGATTATTGCCCTAACTGCTGATGTAACCACGGTCGATGTCGAAAAATGCAAAGCAGTTGGTATGAACGATTACCTATCTAAACCTGTCGATGAACGCTTGTTGTATAGCAAGTTAATAGCATTTTCAAAAAAACCAATAGCAATTATCGAGCATACAAAAGGGCAAGATCATGCAACAGATACCATCAAATATGTCGACATGACCTATTTGAATAAACTTACAAAATCAGACCCAAAACTCATGTCACAAATGATCAATGCGTACTTGACTCAAACACCTCCATTAATTTTGACTATGAAACAAAGTTTAATTGACAAAGATTGGAAAATGTTGCAATCGGCAGTACATAAAATGGTTCCATCGTTCGCAATAATGGGTATTAAACCAAATATTCAAGAAATGGCCAAAAAAATTCAAGAATATGCATTTACTATCGAAATTACTAAAGAAATTTATGATATTGTCGACGAACTCGAAAAAATATGCTCACAAACTTGTATAGAATTAGAACTAGAATTAAAAAATCTTAAAAAAAATTAAATTGGAAACCGAAAATAAAATAATATTATTCCTCGTCGATGACGATGCTGTTTTCTTGAAATCATTAGAAATCGAATTTTTGCATCATGGCGATTTCGATATTGAAACTTTCGCAACTGGTGAACTTTGCCTTGCAAATTTATCTAAAAAACCCGATGTAATTATTCTCGATTTTCATTTGGATGGAATAGATAAATCCGCTATAAATGGTTTGGCAACTTTAGATAAAATCAAACATTTCGATACCGATATTCCAGTAATCATGCTTTCCAGCCAAGACAAAATTGAGGTAGCGGTAGACTGCATGCGCCACCATGCATTCGATTATGTCATAAAAAGTGAAACTGCATTTTTGCGATTACAAAAAGTGATTGAAACCATTTTCAAGCAACAAAAACTCCAAAAAGAGTTGAATTGGTACATGGATAGAATGTAGTTTAGATATTAGATTTCAGATTTTAATTATAAGATTTAAAAAAAATTAATTTTTGAAATTGAAATTGATTTTTCGAAGTTGATTTATGAAATTGAATACTAATTTAACTCCACAAAATAAAAATGTATGAACTAATTTATCGTTCCGTTGCAACACCAAATTTAAATGCCAACGACATCGAAAATATTCTAGAAACAGCTCGTAATTTCAATTCCAAAAACGAAATTACTGGTTGTCTATTGTTTCATAATAACGAATTCATACAAATTATAGAAGGCGAAAAAATCAAAGTTTTAGACATTTATTATAAAATAAAAAACGATAAACGCCATAAAAGCGTATTACTTTTGGCAGAAAACGAAATAAAAGACCGCATTTTCCCAAAATGGTCAATGGCATATTACCAACTCAAAGAAAACGACAATATAAACATCGATAAATTATTGTTTGTCAACAACTTCATAACTCTTTCGGAACTCATTGAAAAACCAACACACGCCACGAGATTGTTCTGGCTTATGGCAAAACAATTGTTAGAGCAATAATGATTTCTGTTTTTTAACATTAATATTGAAATTGATATTGAAATTTTTAAGGGTGTGATCACGAGAATCCGAAGAAAAATCAGCTTATGTATGACATTGCATTACAATCGTATTTCAGAATAAAGAAAAAAAGCATTTAAGTAACTATATTTCAAGCTACATTCTTAATAATTAAAAACTGTTAAAAAAAGTAAGAATTTTACAAGTATTTATAACAATTGTCTAACAGTATCAAGAATCATTATAGCGTATATTTACATCTAATTTTAAATTTAAAAAAATGAAATCAATTAAATTAATTGCAGTTGCATTGTTTGCAACGCTAATGAGCACAACAGGTTTTTCTCAAAAAACCAAAACAATTGTCGAAAATGCTGTTGCATCCAAGGCACACACAACGTTAGTTGCAGCTTTGAAAGCAGCCGATTTGGTAACAACATTGTCTGGTGCAGGACCATTTACGGTTTTTGCTCCAACAAACACAGCATTCAAAAATTTACCTAAAGGTACATTAGACATGTTACTAAAACCAGAAAACAAAGCCAAGTTAGCTGCAATTTTGACGTATCATGTTGTTTCAGGAAATTTAGACAGTAAGGCTATTGTTGCAGCAATTATTAAAGGAAAAGGAAAAGCAACTTTAACTACAGTACAAGGTGGTAAATTAGTTGGAACAATGGTCGGCAAAGATGTTTTTTTAACAGATGAAAATGGAAAAAAAGCCAAGGTAACCACTGTTGATATTGAATCATCAAATGGTGTTATACATGTAATTAATAGTGTTGTTACTCCAAAATAAGTAACAATTTAATGATTTAATCCCGCTTTTAGCGGGATTTTTTTTTGAAATAAATATAGGAATTTTGAAACTTTAAAAATTATTCTACAACAATTCTTGTTGTTTGCAATCGGAACTTTGTTAAACAATTTAAAGTAAAAATAAAATGAACAAATCAATCGTAATTATCGCAATTCTTGCGGGAACAATTTTCACATCATGCAAATCAGCGGCACAAAAAGAAACAACTGCTAAACAAAATGTAGCAGAAGCCAAACAAGATTTAAAAGATACAAAAGCTTCAAACGCTGCCGAATGGAAAGAATTTAAAGCCGAAGCTCAAGCTAAAATTTTAGACAACGAATCTCGAATTGCTGAATTGAGAGTCAAAATGAACAAACCAGGTAACACTTTTGACGGATTGTACAGAACTCGTATCGAAAAACTCGAAGCTAAAAACACCGAATTAAAATCGAAACTGAACAACTATGACGGTAACGAAACCGAATGGAAAACATTTAAAAGTGATTTCAATCGTGATATGAACGAAATTGGAAATAATATCAAAGATTTATTTAGATAATTCTTTTTTTGAATAACCTAAAAGCGAGAATTTAATCTCGCTTTTTTTAATTAATATTTTGTCTCATTGAGCGCAGTCGAGATGTATTAAATGTTCTCGACTGCGCTCGAATTGACAAAGTAATTTCCATTAAAATATTATGCAAACAAAACATAAAATAATTGTCATTGGCGGGGGTTTTGCAGGTATTCAATTGGTGCGCCAACTTGACGAAAAGTTATTTGATGTGATTTTGATTGATAAAATAAACCATCATCAGTTTCAGCCATTGTTTTATCAAGTAGCTACTTCGCAACTCGAACCATCGAGTATTTCTTTTCCGCTTAGAAATGTTTTTAAAGGCAAAAAAAATCTTCAAATTCGATTGGCAGAAGTTTTGAATATTGACGAATCTAAAAATACAATTTCAACCACAATAGGACCTTTTGAATATGATTATTTGGTAATCGCCATTGGTTGTAAAACCAATTTTTTTGGCAATCAAGAAATCGAAAAAAACGCATTTACGCTCAAGACAACGTATGAAGCAATCACCATTAGAAACCATATTTTGCAAACATTTGAAAACATTATTTCAGCCGATGAACATATAAAAGAAAGTTTATTAAACCTGGTTATTGTCGGAGCTGGACCTACTGGTGTAGAATTGGCAGGTGCATTTGCAGAAATTAGGAAAAATATTTTGCCAAAAGATTATCCTGGAATTGATTTTTCAAAATTCAAAATAATTCTCATTGAAGGCAGCAAAAATACCTTAAATTCCATGAGTGAAAATGCCAAAATCGCCTCAAGAAAATATCTTGAAGAAATGGGTGTCATCATCATGACAGAAACTATTGTCGATCATTATGATGGTAAATTATTGACATTAAAAAACAGTAATATCATCAAAACCAAAACCGTCATTTGGGCAGCTGGTGTTACAGGAAATCAAATTTTAGGGTTGCCTCTCAACTACTTCGGAAATTCTAATCGATTAAAAGTTAATCCACTAAATCAAGTTATTGAATCAAAAAATATTTATGCCCTTGGAGATATTGCATTAATGGAAACCGTTAAATATCCCAAAGGACATCCGCAATTGGCAAATGTGGCCATTAATCAAGCCAAGAATTTAGCACGTAATTTTAAAAAAATTATTTCAAATAAAGCCACTAAAAATTTCGAATACAAAGATTTAGGTTCAATGGCTACTATTGGGAGAAACAAAGCCGTTGTTGATTTACCGTTTTTCAAATTTCAAGGTTATTTTGCCTGGATTGTTTGGATGTTTTTGCATTTAATGTTGATCGTTAGTGTGCGAAATAAACTTATTATTTTTATAAATTGGGCTTGGGCCTATTTTACTAAAGATACTTCTTTAAGATTAATTTTAGGACAAAAAATGAAAAAATAATTATTATTTTTTGGTTACAAAAATGTGAATTTTACAATATATTTCTAAAATTATATAATTACTTATGTACTGAATAAACTATTTTTCACTACTAAAAAATTTAACTAATTTATACTACTACTATGGAAAATAAAGACAATAAAACTTTAAAAAAAAGATATTTACCGACTAATGAGTTTTATAGTTTGGTATTAGATAGTCTGCAAGATTACTCCATTTTTACATTAGATACAGACTTTGTAATTAATAGTTGGAATTCGGGTGCGACAAATATATTTGGTTACGAAACTGATGAAATCATTGGAGAATCATTCGATATAATTTTTACTGATGAAGATCTAAAAAATAAAATTCCAACAAATGAAATAGAATTGTCATTAAAAGAAGGTCGAGCAACTGATAATCGCTGGCACATTCGCAAAGACAAAACCCTTTTTTATGCTTATGGATTGGTTTTTCCGTTACTTGGTAGTGAAGGTGAAATGTTAGGTTATGTTAAAGTTTTACGTGATCTAACCGAACGAAAAAAATCGGAAGATGCCATAAAAAAATATATTAAAGATTTAGAAGATTTAAACACACACAAAGAAAGTGTTTTGGCAATTTTATCGCATGATTTGAGAAGCCCATTGGCTGGAATTATTGGTACGGCCGATTATTTAAAAAGTAATTTTAAAAAAATGAGCACAGATACCGTTCAAGAAATGTTAGACTTGGTTTATAAATCTTCAAAAGACGAATTAAACATGCTTGATAATTTAGTCGAATGGGCGAGAATCAAATATGCTGCAAAGGCTTTTTTACCAACTAAAATTGAATTAATAAAATTTGTAGAAAATGTTTTTGAAGCTTTAAAAGATACAGCGGATTTAAAAGCCATTAATCTTCATCATGAAATTGCTGAAAATACTACCGTATTTGCCGATGAAAAAATGCTTATTTCAATTTTGCAAAATATAGTTTCTAATGCAATCAAACATTCAAATAATGATAGCAAAATTATTATTTCATCAAAATTTTATCACAATAAAGTTATTGTCGAAATTAAAGATTCTGGAATTGGAATGTCCAAAGAAATTCAAGAAAAACTTTTTTCGCCAGAGTTTAACACATTAATAAAAGAACGAAATCCGAATAAAGGTGCAGGAATTGGATTATTGCTTGTAAAAGGTTTTCTAGAAAAAAATGGTGGCGAAATTTGGGTAGAAAGTATCGAAGGTGTTGGTTCTTCGTTCTATTTTACTTTACCAGTAGAAGATGCGAATTTGCAAACCGATTACAAAGGTGAAGTGGTATTCGAGTAAAGATTTTAGTTTATGTCTACAAATACTTTCAATATAAAAGGTTTATCAAACGATGAAGTAACTGCTTCAAGAAAAGAGCATGGCGAAAACTCTATAGTTTTAAAAGAAGAAAACCAATTTTTCAAATCAATTTTAAAATTTGTTAAAGATCCAATGACATTGTTGCTATTGGTGGCTTCAATCATTTATTTTATGAGTGGAAAAACCGCAGACGCTATTTTTCTTACATCTGCGATTGTTTTGATTTCTGGTATTTCTTCTTACCAAAATTCTAGAAGTCGCAATGCTTTAGCCAAACTAAAAGATTTTACAAAACCCAACTGCAAAGTCATCAGAAACGGAAAAACCATCGAAATAAAAACCGAAGATTTAGTTATTGGCGACAGTTTATTGGTCGAAGAAGGAACATCGATTTCGGCAGATGGAATGATTGTACATTCTAACGATTTTTCGGTAAATGAAGCGATTTTGACAGGCGAATCCATGTCGGTTACTAAAGATAAAACCACAAAAGATAACATTATTTTTCAAGGTACAAATGTCGCAAGTGGATTAGCAATAGCAACAATCACGGCTATTGGAAGCGAAACCAAATTAGGAAAAATTGGGAAAAGTCTGGAAAGTATTAAAGAAGAAAAAACACCATTAGAAATACAAATTGGCAATTTTGTGAAGAAAATGGCAATTGCTGGTGGCATTATTTTTTTGATAGTTTGGGCTTTAAATTATTTCCATTCCTATAATTTATTCGATAGTTTACTCAAAGCATTGACCTTGGCTATGAGTATTTTGCCCGAAGAAATTCCGATTGCTTTCACCACATTTATGGCATTGGGTGCTTGGCGCATGATGAAAAAAGGCATTATTGTCAAGCAAATGAAAACCGTCGAAACACTCGGAAGCGCGACCGTAATTTGCATAGATAAAACAGGCACAATTACAGAAAACACAATGAGTTTGGCTAAAATTTTCACACTAGAATCCAATAAAATTACAGATTTAGAATCCGATTTATCTGATGAAGAATTGGGATTAATTTCAACATCAATGTTTGCGAGTGAGTCGATTCCGTTTGATCCGATGGAAATAGCCTTGCACGAGATTTATGGCAAGAAAACTCCAAAAGACGAGCGTTCTCAATACAAAATGGTACACGAATATCCATTATCGGGAAAACCTCCTATGATGACGCACATTTTCGAAAATAAATCAGGAAACCGAATTATCGCAGCCAAAGGTGGTTCAGAAGCCATAATGGAAATTACAAAACTATCAGCAAAAGAAAAGAAACAAATTCTAGAAGCAATAGAATTATTATCTACAGAAGGATATCGAATTTTGGCAGTTGGTGAAGCCGTTTTTGAAGGCAAAAATTATCCAAAAACCCAACAAGAATTTCAATTTACATTCAAAGGATTATTGGCGTTTTATGATCCACCAAAAAAGAACATTCATGTTGTTTTACAAAATTTCTATAAAGCAGGAATTGCCGTAAAAATAATCACGGGCGATAATGCGGAAACCACATCATCAATTGCCAAACAAATAGGTTTTATAGGTTTTGAAAACAGTATTTCGGGCGATGAATTGATGAAATTTTCAGATTCTGAACTCAAAAAATCGGTTAAAGAAATCAATTTATTTACTAGAATGTTTCCCGAAGCCAAACTCAGAATCATTAATGCTCTCAAAGCAAATAAAGAAATTGTAGCCATGACAGGCGATGGCGTGAATGATGGACCAGCACTCAAAGCGGCTCACATAGGCATTGCAATGGGGAAAAAAGGGACAGAAATTGCCAAGCAAGCCGCATCATTAATCATCATCAACGATGATTTAGCCAAAATGGTTTTTGCCATTTCTATGGGTCGAAAAATTTATGCTAACCTCAAAAAAGCCATTCAATTTGTAATTTCTATTCATATTCCAATTATTCTCACGGTTTTTATTCCTTTGGCTTTGAATTGGATTTATCCGAATATTTTTTCACCCATTCACATCATTTTTCTCGAATTGGTTATGGGTCCAACCTGCTCAATTGTTTATGAAAACGAACCTATCGAAAAAAATACAATGACACAAAAACCGAGACCTTTTACCACTACTTTTTTCAATTGGAAAGAACTCTCAACGAGCATTATTCAAGGATTGGTCATTACCATTGGAACATTATCTTGCTATCAATTTGCAATTTATCAAAGATTTGATGAATCAGTAACACGAACTATGATATTTGTGGTTTTGGTCACTGCCAATATATTTTTAACGTTGGTCAATCGTTCTTTTTACTATTCAATTTTTACAACTTTTTTGTATAAAAATAATTTAGTTCCTATTATAATTTCAATCACAATTACCATTACAGGATTGCTACTTTATGTAAAACCATTGACTAACTTTTTCCAGTTTGAACAATTAGAAATCAGTCAATTATTGATGGCAATTGGTGTTGGTTTTTTATCAGTAATTTGGTACGAATTGGTGAAATTATGGAAACGTGCAACAATCAAAAAGTAAAAATATGTCAAAATTAATTACCATAACATTCAGCCCAAGTATCGACAAAAGCGCTACGGTTTTATCATTACAGCCCGATATCAAAATGCGTTGTTTGTCTCCAAATACCGAACCTGGTGGCGGTGGCATTAATGTTGCAAGAGTCATCAACAGATTAGGTGGAAATGTAAATGCAATTTTCCCTTCTGGCGGATATGCTGGAATGTTTTTAAATCATTTGTTAGAAATTGAAAAAGTATCATTTATAAATATTCAAACCAAAAACGAAACCCGAGAAAATTTTGTAATTTTTGATGAATCAACCAAAAAAGAATTTCGATTCGGAATGCCAAGCAACGAACTTTTTGAAAACGAATGGAATAATATAATCAAAGAAATTGAAAAACAAGAAAACATCGATTTTATTATCGCCAGCGGTAGTCTGCCTCCAGAAATTCCATTAAATATTTATGAAAAATTATCTAAAATTGCCAAATCAAAAAAAGCAAAATTAATTGTTGACACCTCTGGAGCAGCCTTGAAATATGCAATTAACGAAGATGTTTATTTGCTAAAACCCAATCTTGAGGAATTAGGAATATTACTAAATGTAAAAGATTTAAAACCAGAAAATCTTATTGACGTTTCAAGAAAATTAATTCAGAAAAATAATGTCGAAATTATTGTTGTTTCGCTCGGGGCAAATGGGGCAATGCTGATAACAAAAGATGAAACTCACACACTAAAACCTCCAAAAGTTAAAGTAAAAAGCACGATTGGAGCAGGCGATAGTATGGTAGCTGGAATTGTTTTTGGATTGTCGAATAATTTGAGTTTACAAGAATGTTTGCAATACGGAATCGCTTGCGGAACGGCTACAACCATGAATTCAGGATCGGGATTATGCGAGAAAAAAGAAGTCGTAAAATTATTGAAATTCATAAAAAAACAACAATCATGACCACATCATTGTCAACGGTTATAAAAAAATTAATTATCATTTTTTTGGTCGTTTTGGGATTATATTATGCCCAAGAATTTTTGATTCCATTATGTATCGGCGGTATTTTGGCAACTTTATTTCTGCCGTTTTGCAATTGGATGGAACGAAAAAAATTACCAAAAGCAATCGCCGTTTTTGTATGTTTTTTGGGATTATTATTGTTGATTTTTATGATAATTTCACTTCTAGGTTACAAAGTTTCAGAATTAATAAATGACGTAGAAGTTTTAAAACAAAAAGCAACAGAAGCGGGAAATCGTGTACAAAAATATATTTTCAATCATCTAAATATTTCTATTGATGAGCAATTTAAAATTCTAAAAAACGAGCAACCATCCTATGGCAGTATGGTGCAAGCGATGATTGGTTCGGTTACTAGTTTTTTGTCAAGTTTTATTCTAATGTTGGTTTATTTTGTATTTATATTAAATTATCGCAACCATATTAAAAAATTTTTGGTACAACTAACTGCAAAATCGCAACAAACAGAAATGCAAGAAATTATTCAAAAAGTAACTTCGGTTTCGCAACAATATTTGCTAGGATTGTCCAAAATGATTTTCCTTCTTTGGATAATGTATGGCGTTGGTTTCAGTATTATTGGTGTCGAGAATGCCATTTTCTTTGCCATTTTATGCGGATTGTTAGAAATTATTCCGTTTGTAGGAAACATTACAGGCACAACATTAACAGTTTTAGTATCAGCATTGCACGGAGCAAATTTGGAAACCATAATCGGAATTCTAATTGTTTACGGTACAGTACAACTCATTCAAGGTTGGGTTTTGGAACCTTTGATTCTTGGTCCACAAGTCAAAATAAACTCGCTGTTTACCATTATTGCATTGGTTTTGGGTGAATTACTTTGGGGAATTCCGGGAATTATTCTCGCCATTCCGCTCACAGCAATGTTTAAAATTGTTTGCGATCATATTGAACCTTTAAAACCCTATGGATTTTTGATTGGCGAAATTGAAACTTCAAAAAAAGAGATTGGTTTTGTTGAGAAAATCAAAAAAATCTTAAAAATAAAAAAATGAAAACCTATAAACTCAAAGATATACTACAAATTTTCAAAATTACTTTAAAAGAGTGGTGGGCAAAAGATCCATTCCGACAAAGTGCGATTATTGCCTATTATGCCATTTTTGGTATTCCTGGATTATTGGTTTTAATAATTGCTGTTGCCGGATATTTCTTTGGAACTGAAACCGTAAATCAAAATTTAATGGCACAAATATCTGAAACCATTGGAACTGAAACCGCCTTGCAAATTCAAGATATTTTAACAAAATCTACAGCCGAAAAATCAACCATTTGGGGAACAATAGTAGGAGTAAGTATTTTATTATTGGGTGCAACAGGTGTTTTTGTAGAACTTCAAAAAACCTTAAACCTCATTTGGAATGTAAAAGTAAAACCACAAAATGGTGTTTGGCTTGTCATAAAAGCACGACTATTTTCATTTGGATTAATACTTGCCATTGCATTTTTATTGACCATTTCTTTGGTAATTTCAACGGCATTGGTTGCCGTGAGTAATTTTATTTCATTCGAAAGTTCGCAACTCATGATGAGCCTTTATGGAATATTGAATTTTATTATTTCTCTCGTAGTTATTTCTGCATTATTTGCAATGATTTTCAAGATTTTGCCCGATGCAAAAATCGAGTGGAAACACGTTTGGTTGGGCTCGATTGTTACAGGAATATTATTTACTATTGGCAAAATGGGGTTGGCATACTATTTCGGAGCGGCCAATCCAGCTTCGGCTTACGGTGCTGCGGGTTCTATAATTCTAATTTTATTATGGGTTTCTTACTCGTCAATGATTTTGTTTTTTGGAGCAGAATTTACCGCAGCTTATGCCAAAAAATATTCTGGAACTATTGCTCCAACTGCAATTGCAAAAGTTGAAATTCCGACGGCAACTCAAAAAACGATGTGATTTTAATAAAATAATAGTCATTATGGAAACTGAAATAAAAAATAATTTCTGGCAATTTGATACCAATTATTGGTTTCAAAAATTAGGTAGTTCTACAAATGGATTATCTCAAAAAGTGGCGGATGATATCTTCTTAAAATCCGTTAATCATAAAAAAAATGATACTGCATTTGCCAAAGATGTAAAACTTTTTTTCGGTCAATTCAAAAGTCCACTAATGCTTTTACTTATTGGTGCTGTTTTACTTTCTGCTTTATTGGGCGACACATCAGATGTTGTTATTATACTTTTTATTGTGCTTTCTACGGGTTTATTGAGTTTTTTTCAAGAACGAAATGCGAGCAAAATTGTTGAAAAACTACAATCATTAATTTCGTTAAAAAGTAGCGTTTTTAGAGATGGTAAAATAGTAGAAATCAATTCTAAAAATGTAGTAATAGGCGATTTATTGGCTTTCAAAGCTGGTGATATGATTCCTGCCGACTGCTTGCTTATCGATGCAAATGAATTGTTTGTAAACGAGGCTAGTTTAACTGGCGAATCGTATCCAACATTAAAAAGTTTAGGGATCTTAGACGAAAAAACAGAATTATCTAAACGAACTAATTGCCTATTTGAAGGAACAAACATAGTAAGTGGAACAGCAAAAGCATTGGTTATTGCAACTGGAAATGCTACTATTTTTGGAAATATTGCCCAAAGTGCAAACAAAAAATTTGAAACAACTTTTGAAAAAGGCATTAAAGATTTTGGCTATTTTTTAATGAAAATAACGTTGGTGCTTTCTATATCTATTTTGATAATTAATTTGATAAATCATAAAAGCGTCATGGATTCGGCTCTTTTTGCTTTAGCATTGGCGGTAGGTATGGCACCAGAATTATTACCCGCAATTACAACAATCGCCATGAGTGCAGGGGCAAAACGAATGTTAGAAAAAAAAGTGATTGTAAAAAAATTGGCTTCCATTCAAAATCTGGGCGAAGTAAATTTATTGTGCACAGATAAAACGGGTACAATCACCGATGGAATTATTGAAATTTCTGGCATAGTGGATGGTTTTGGACAAGAAAACGAATATGCCAAACAATTGGCTTTTTGGAATGCAACTTTCGAAACGGGCTATTCAAACCCAATTGATGAAGCCTTGAAACAATTAAAAATAGAAACTAAACTAAGTCCAAAAAAAATTGGAGAAGTTCCTTATGATTTTATCCGCAAGCGATTGAGTATTGCCATAAATATTGAAAAAGAAAATCTACTTATTACAAAAGGTGCTTTTACACAAATTTTAAGTATTTGTTCTAAAATAAAAATCAGCGATACAAGTATTGAAGATATCTCATCTCATGCATCAGCATTAGAATCAAAGTTTGAAGAATTTGGCACCAGCGGACTTCGGGCAATTGGCATTTGTTATAAAAATAGTATTTCGAATACTTTTACAAAAAAAGATGAAACGGATATGATTTTTGCAGGATTTATTTTACTTCAAGACCCAATCAAAGTTGGAATTATTGACACCATCAACGAATTAAAAAAATTAAAAGTCGGGTTGAAAATAATTACTGGTGATAATAAAAATGTAGCCCAATCGATTGCGTTGAAAATCGGAATTACAAATCCTTATATACTTACTGGTTCAGAAGTTTTAAATACAAGTACTGCGGCCTTGTATCTATTAGTAAAAAAAGCACACATATTTGCCGAGGTAGAACCACAACAAAAAGAACGCATCATTTTGGCTCTCAAAAAAACGTACACCGTAGCCTACATGGGCGATGGCATTAATGATGTATCTGCATTAAACGCAGCAGATGTAGGTATTTCGGTAGAAAATGCTGTTGATGTTGCCCGTGAAGCAGCAGATTTTGTCCTGATGGAAAAAAACTTAATGGTTTTGGTTGACGGAATTATTGAAGGTCGAAAAACATTTGCCAATACATTAAAATACATTTTTATAAACACTGGTTCCACTTTTGGAAACATGTTTAGTGTAGCCATTGCATCTTTATTATTGCCATTTTTACCCATGATGCCCAAACAAATTTTGTTGATGAATTTCATTACCGATTTTCCATTTCTAACTGTTGCATCAGATAATGTTGATGAAGAACAACTAGACCGACCAGGAAAATGGGATTTGAAATTTATTCGTAACTACATGATTGTGTTCGGAATACACAGTTCAATTTTTGATATAATTACTTTTTTAACGCTATTATTTGTCTTAAAAGTTAAAGAATCGGCATTTCAAACGGGTTGGTTTATTGAATCTATTTTGACCGAACTTTTCATTTTATTTATTATCAGAACACATAAAAATTTCTTTAAAAGTAAACCAGGCAACTATCTTTTTATTTTGAGTATTCTAGGTTTAATACTAACACTTGCATTGCCTTATTCACCATTTGCTTCTGATTTGGGATTGTCGCCATTGCCTTTTTTAAATCTTTGTTATATTCTAGTAATCGTGACTTTGTATATTATAACTGCAGATTTACTTAAAGTATGGTTTTTTAAAAAATACCGAAATAAATAACTTTTAAATAAAAATTATATGAAAACACTAACTCAACTACTAGATTTATTAGGTTCAGACAAAGATTTATTGCTAAATCACATTTGTAAAACCATTCCGAAAGAAACACTTCATTTGCCAAGTTCGAATCATCTTGATGATTGTTTTTTATCGAGTAATCGCAACAATCAAACGATAAAAAGTTTGAACCAATTGTACCAACATGGTCGATTATCAAATACGGGTTATTTATCAATTCTGCCAGTTGACCAAGGCATTGAGCACACCGCCGGAAGTGCCTTTGCAACAAATCCTATGTATTTTGATCCTGAAAATATTATCAAATTGGCCATCGAATCGGGTTGCAATGCGGTGGCTTCCACAATGGGCGGATTGGCAATGCTTTCCAGAAAATACGCGCATAAAATTCCGTTTATTGTCAAAATCAATCATAACGAATTAATGACCTATCCCAACAAATTCGACCAAATTATGTTTGGTAGCGTTCGCGATGCTTGGAATATGGGTGCAGTCGCGGTTGGAGCCACGGTTTATTTTGGTTCTAAAGAATCTAATAGACAAATCATTGAAATTGCAAAAGCATTCGAAGAAGCCCACAGTCTAGGAATGGCGACTATTTTGTGGTGTTACACTCGAAACGATGCTTTTGTAAAAGATGGTATTGATTATCACACGGCTGCCGATTTGACGGGACAAGCCAATTATTTAGGCGTTTCAATTCAAGCAGACATTATCAAACAAAAATTACCAACCAATAATGGTGGTTTTACAGCTCTAAAATTTGGTAAAACCAATCCCGAAATGTACTCCAAATTGAGTTCTAACAATCCAATAGATTTGTGCCGATACCAAGTTATCAATTGTTATTCGGGTCGAATAAACCTGATCAATTCAGGTGGAGAATCAAGAGGAAAAAATGATTTGACCGATGCTTTAAGAACCGCAGTCATTAATAAAAGAGCAGGTGGTGCAGGATTAATTATGGGTAGAAAAGCATTTCAAAGACCGTTTAACGAAGGTGTGGAATTGATAAACGCTGTTCAGGAAATTTATTTGTCAAATGAAATTACGATAGCTTGATAATTGTTTTAATACAATTAAATCAATAGATTAAAACTGATAATTATACAACTTAAATTTAGAATTGTATAACATAAAAGTACTGTTTTAATTGAACTTTGTGCTTTTGATACTTTTAATTATAAAAATAATTCAACATCTTAAACAAATTAATTATATCGCAAAATGAAAATTTCGTTAATAATATTGGGTTCATTTCTAACACTATTTATTTTGTTTCAAATATATTTGGCAATGGCATCAGAAAAATCAGAAACGCAACCATACACGGTTATTAAAGTTGAAAAAGAGTACGAAGTCCGTTATTATCCTGGCACAACAATGGCAATGATTACCTCTTCTGCAAGAACCTACAAAGAACTAGGAAGTTCAGGTTTTACACAATTAGCAGGATATATTTTTGGTGGCAACCAAGAAAAAAAACAAATTGCAATGACTTCTCCTGTTCATATGGATGTTGGCGAATCGGTTTCGACTATGGCTTTTGTGATGCCAATTAATTACAATAAAAGCAACTTGCCAATACCAAACAATTCGGAAGTAACCATTAAAACCATTCCCGAAGAATATGTTGCAGCAATACGATTTGGTGGAATTGCATCGAATAATGACATCAAAAAAAATACCGAATCACTCGAAAACGCTTTAAAAGCCAGTCACTTGTCTTATTATGGTCACTTTCGATATTTGGGATATGATCCGCCTTATAAATTTTTTGCAAGAAGAAACGAGATTATAGTTTCTGTAAATTGGACTGTCAAATAATTTGAATTAAGAATAAATCTTCATAAAAATAATTAAATAAATATAAAAATGTCAATCACAACAGCACTTCACTGGCGTTATGCTACAAAAAGAATGAACGGAACAAAAATTCCGAAAGAAAAATTAGATGCAATATTAGATGCCATATCGTTGGCACCAACTTCGTTTGGATTACAACCTTTTTCCGTTTTAGTTATAGAAAACAAAGAATTACTCGAAAAAATTAAACCCATTGCAATGGGTCAACCTCAAATTACCGAAGCATCGGCTTTGTTGGTTTTTGCCGCTTGGGACAAGTTGACTTTAGAGAAAATCGAGGATTACACGGCATTGATTGCTAAAGAAAGAAATGTAACAAGCGAAAGTCTAAAAAATATGCAAGACGTTATTGCATCGCAACTCAAAAATAGCGATAGCGATAATTTTATTTGGAATTGCAAACAAACCTATATTGCTCTTGGTTTTGCTTTGGTTGCTGCTGCGGTCGAAGAAATTGACAGTACGCCAATGGAAGGTTTCGATAAAAACTTGCTCGACGAGTTGCTACAACTCAAAGAAAAAGGCTTGCGAAGTTCGGTTATAATGACTTTGGGTTACAGAGATTCAAAAAATGATTATTTAGCCAATCTAAAAAAAGTGAGACGTGTGAAAGACAAACTTTTTATAAAAATGGAATAGTCGAATTTTCAACTGAACAATTAATAATTAGGAAATAAAAAAATCTTTAAATGATAAATTTTTTATGTAATGATGAAGTTAAAAAACAAATTCATTAAATCTTTACTTAAAAAAAGAAAGGCTTTTTCTAACAAAGGAGATTATGGACACGCACTCATAATAGCAGGTCACAAAGGCTATATGGGTGCTGCTGTAATTGTTGCAAAAGCGGCGTTACGATCGGGTTTGGGTTTGCTTTCGGTTAGTATTTCTGCCGAAGAACGGTTTGTTTTGCAAACTGCAATTCCAGAAGCAATGCTACTAATTAGAGAAGAAAATCAATATGATTTAGACAAGTTTTCTGCTATCGGAATTGGACCTGGATTAGGAACAGGTACTATAGCAGAAGATTTATTGATATATGTCTTAACAAGCTTTAAAAAATCGATTGTTTTAGATGCCGATGCACTTACCATTATTTCACAAAATAACGAAATATTGAATATTATTCCTTCGGGAACTATTATTACGCCACATATCAAAGAGTTTGATAGACTTTTTGGAAACCATCAAAACCAAGAAGACAGATTAGAAACGGCAATTCAAAAAGTAAAAGACCATAATATAATTATTGTTTTGAAGGACCATCATACTATAATAATATCTACCGAAAAATTATTTTACAACACCACTGGGAATTCTGGACTTGCAAAAGGTGGTTCGGGCGATG
>JAYWEG010000237.1:0-3347 GCA_043779445.1 Bacteroidota bacterium | reverse complement strand
TTTATTTTTTAAAATTGTAATAAGAATGTTTATTTTGTAAATTTTGTTGGTTTTTATTTTTATTTGTTTATTTTTAAAATCTAAAATAAAATTATGCTTATAAAAGTTTTTGGAAGTGCTGTTTTTGGCGTTGAAGCCACCACAATAACCGTCGAGGTCAATATGGACAAAGGAATTGGCTATCATTTAGTTGGACTTCCAGACAACGCAATTAAAGAAAGTAGTTATAGAATCGCTGCGGCTCTCAAAAATAATGGCTTTGCTATGCCTGGCAAAAAAATTACCATAAATATGGCTCCAGCCGATTTGCGAAAAGAAGGTTCAGCCTATGATTTGACTTTAGCAATCGGAATTTTGGCAGGCTCATCGCAAATAAATGCCGATGAAGTTGCCAATTATATTATTATGGGTGAATTGTCATTAGACGGAAGTCTGCAACCCATTCGTGGGGCTTTGCCAATTGCCATAAAAGCTAAAGAAGAAGGTTTCAAAGGGTTTTTCTTGCCTATTCAAAACGTAAAAGAAGCCGCAATTGTAGAAGGTGTAGATGTTTATGGCGTTGAAAACCTGCAACAAGTAATCGATTTTTTCGAAGGAAAAGGTACAATCGAACCTACAAAAATTGACACAAGAGCCGAATTTTATAAAACTTTAGATTTTCCAGAACACGATTTTAGTGATGTGAAAGGTCAAGAAAGTATCAAGCGTTCTATGGAAATTGCTGCTGCTGGAGGACATAATATTATTTTGATTGGTCCTCCGGGATCAGGAAAAACAATGATTGCCAAGCGTTTGCCCAGCATTTTGCCTCCAATGACATTGCGAGAAGCACTTGAAACCACTAAAATACATTCTGTTGCAGGAAAATTGAAAGAAGTTGGACTCATGAATCAACGGCCATTTCGTTCACCGCATCACACAATATCTAATGTTGCGCTTGTGGGCGGTGGTAGCTATCCCCAACCTGGCGAAATTTCAATGGCGCACAATGGTGTTTTGTTCCTTGATGAATTGCCCGAATTTAAACGAGATGTTTTGGAAGTTATGCGTCAACCTCTTGAGGATCGAGAAGTAACTATTTCTAGAGCAAAATTTACGATTACGTATCCAAGTTCGTTTATGTTAGTGGCGAGTATGAATCCAAGTCCGAGTGGTTTTTTCAATGATCCAGATTCTCCGCAAACATCATCGCCACACGAAATGACACGTTATTTAAGCAAGATTTCTGGACCACTTTTAGACAGAATCGATATTCATATAGAAGTTACACCAGTGCCTTTCGAGAAATTATCTTCGACCCGAAAAGCTGAATCAAGTGTCGATATTCGAGCAAGAGTAACGGCTGCGAGAGAAATTCAAACTGCCAGATTTGCCGAAATGGAAACCGTGAATTACAATGCACAAATGAGCACCAAACTCATCAGAGAATTTTGTAAACTCGACGAAACATCCTTACAATTACTAAAAACTGCCATGGAACGATTGAATTTATCTGCTAGAGCCTATGATCGAATTTTGAAAGTTGCTAGAACAATTGCCGATTTAGAAGCCAGCGACGAAGTGGGAGCAAGCCACATTGCCGAAGCAATACAATACCGAAGTTTAGATCGTGAAGGTTGGTTGGGGTAAGTTATTCAATAAACTTATAATATCTCGCACCAACTAAATTAGGATTTTCTTTTTCGATATGATTCAAAACAAACTCGTTTTTAGGTTCTAGAACCGACTTTTTCAGTTCTTTTTTATGAAGTTTAATGTAGGTCTCAAAATCTAATTCGTGACTTTTAACTAAGGTTTCGAAAAGCTGAATTCCTTGGATTTCGGACTTCCAATTTTGTTGAACTTCGGCTTCGAAAACTTTCGCTTTTGAGCCACTTCCGTAAGCTATGAAACCAAATTTTGCATTTGAGAGATTGGAATTTTCTTTGAAATGATGGCATAAAGTAGATAACATTCCCAGAAAAATAGAACCCGAATAGATATTCCCGATTTGTCCAGAGGCAATTTCAGAAGGGGCAATTTTTTGGTTTACAAAATCTAGATACTCTGGACTTTTTGCAATGACTTTGATTTGTTCTTTAAAATCGACTGAACTTGCATTCAAACCTAATTCTGGATTTTCTTGAGCATAAATCTCAACAAAAGTTCTTCGTCCTTGAAACGAGTAGGGCAGATGCATCAAAATAGATTTCCAATTTTGATACACGGCACTGGATTGATTACTTTCTTTTTTGAAATGAAAATAGGCTTCGGTAATTCGGTTGATGTAACACGAATTCGAATATTGTCCATCAAAAACCGGTTGTTCTTTGTATATGGATACTTCGTTTTCGAGAACGCCAAAAAAATCTGGATTATCAGATTGATTTGTAATTTCGAGTTTAGAAATTGTTCTTCGAGGTTTAAAAAAATCAAAAACACCTTGTGTTGAAACTCCAGTTGCTTGAGAAAAGGATAAAATACTTGGTTTTGTGGTAATTAACATGGCAATGGCTCCAGCGCCTTGCGTATATTCGCCAGTAGAATTCAAATCATATTTTGCATTGTCTGTGGCTACAACAATGGCTTTTTTTGTTGGATTCAAACGAATAAAATCTAAAGTAGTTTGCAACGCATCAACGGCTCCAATGCATGCAAAAGTGACATCAACTACATCGCAATTTCTAAAACTTCCTTCACCAAATTGCGATTCTAAAAGAGAAATAATATACGTTGCGATGGGTTTTGAACTGTCAACACCGCTTTCTGAACCCACATAAATCCTCGAAATTTCATTGGGTTTTAAATCATTTTGTAAGATGAGTTTCAAAACTGCATTTGCTCCAAATGTTACCACATCTTGATGAACATCAGGAAAAGTCATTTTATTCAAACCCAAACCTTTAATAAGTTTTTCGGGTTCAATATTTCGGTTTTCTGCAAGGGTTTTTATTGGTAGATGTATTTTTGGCACATCAAAAGCAATGCTGTCAATTCCTACTTTCATTTTCTTAATTTAAAAGGCTAATTTAGCAAGTTCAACTAATTTTTAATTGAAACAAATCTTAAATATTACAAATTTTAGTTCGTTTTATTAATTTCATAATAAAATGATAGATAAATTCTGAAATTCACAACTACTACTAACTTAAATTATTGAAATAAAATTTAGGACTAACAATTCAATAGTATATATTTGTAATAACAAATGTTTAATAATGGAAGAATGTATTTCGGTTTTTGATATGCTAAAAATTGGTGTTGGACCCTCGAGTTCGCATACACTTGGCCCATGGAGAGCAGCAGAACGCTTTTTGATGGAATTGCGAACAGAAGGTTTAATTCATAAAATCACTCGAATTAGAGTT
>JAYWEG010000236.1:0-3350 GCA_043779445.1 Bacteroidota bacterium | reverse complement strand
ATTCAAGTTTAGAAACAAGTTTAAAAGAATCTAAATTCAAATACAAAGTTGCAGGTTGGTTGCAAGAAATGGCAAGAAATAATTCAAGTTTTAGAAATGAATTGAATTACGATTATGCTTTGCAAAAAAACGACAATTTAGTTTCTAATTATTTAAATTATCGCGAAAAACATTTCAATATCATCAAAAGACAATTTAGTCAATTGATTGTTTTTAAAATGATAATTACCGCAAGTTTATTATCAATAGGCGGGTTTTTAGTCATCAATCAACAAATGAATATCGGACAGTTTGTGGCTGCCGAAATTATTATTTTATTAGTAATCAATTCTGTAGAAAAAATAATTTTGGGATTAGAATCTTTTTACGATGTGTTAACTTCTATCGAAAAAATAGGACAAGTAAGCGATATGACTCTTGAAGATGAAATGGATTCGGATGTTAAAAGTTGCTACACCGATATTATTTTAGAAACCGAAAATCTAGAATTCAAATTTCCTGATTCGAAAAAAATATACTTGAAGATATTTCGTTAAAAATAAACCAAGGCGAAAAAATAATAATTACTGGAGAAAATGGCTCTGGAAAAACAACTTTAATTAGAGTTTTATCAGGATTATTGCATCAAACATCTGGCAATTTTTTCATAAACGATGACAGTTTTAAGAAAATAAATCTCAAACAATATCGATCTCAAATAGGTTCTATTGTGCATAACGAAACTCCTTTTGAAGGAACAATTTTAGAAAACATAACGTTTAATGATGCCACAATTTCTAATGAAGATTTGAAATGGGCAATACAATCAGTACAACTTTCGTCATTAATAAAAACCCTTCCAAATGGTTTAAATACGAAAGTATTTCCCGAAGGAAGACAACTTTCTTCATCAAATGCGCAAAAAATTCTTTTGGCTCGAAGTATTATTCATAAACCAAATATACTTTTCTATGAAGAACCAACCGATACAATGGACGAAAAAGTGGCCAATGAAATTATCGATTTTATTACATCCGATAAAAATAATTGGACTGTAATTGTATCGTCAAAAAATCCGTATTGGAAAACAAAGTGCAGTCGCGAAATCACGATGCAAAACGGACAAATTATTATTGATACTAAAAAATAAAAGCGATGCTAAACCTTTCTAAAAATAACCTATTGTCGCAAAAATCGCTCGATAAATACGTGAGCGTTAAAAACTTGAGTAATCGACCACATTATAAAATTTTAAATAGAATTATTGCAGGAATTTCTGTTTTAGGAGTTGTGGCGCTGTTTTTACCTTGGACACAAAATATATCAGGTTCAGGTTCAGTTACTACTTTAAAACCTAATCAAAGACCACAAACCATACAAACAGTAATTTCTGGTCGAATAGAAAAATGGTTTGTTCAAGAAGGCGATTATGTCAAAAAAGGTGATACTATTTTATTTATTTCGGAAATTAAAGAAGAATATTTAGACCCGAATTTGGTTAAAAACACCAAAAATCAAGTTGATGCCAAAAAACTTTCGGGAAAATCTTATCAATCGAAAGTAGGATCACTGTCTGAACAAATTCGCGCCATCGAAAACGAAAAAGTTTTGAAACTTGAGCAAGCCCGAAACAAAATTAAACAAGCAACATTAAAAGTAAAAAGTGACAGTATAGATTTAATTGCAGTTCGAACGCAACTAAAAATTGCCAATACACAATACAATAGAGCCATTCAATTGCACAAAGAAGGTTTAAAACCACTCACTGATGTCGAAGAAAAACGACTAAAACTGCAAGAAGTCGACGCAAAAATTATCACACAAGACAATAAATTTCTAACAAGCAAAAACGAATTTATCAATGCAAAAGTAGAAATAAATCGAATTTCAGCGGAATATGCCGAGAAATCATCTAAAGCGCAAAGTGACCAATTTACTGCTATGAGCAACCAATATGATACTGAGGCTCAGGTTAATAAATTAGAAAACCAATATGCTAATTACAACATTCGAAACGATTTGTATTATATCAAAGCACCACAAAACGGCTATGTAAATCGTGCATTACAATCGGGTTTAGGCGAAACTATCAAGGAAGGAACTGCCATTGTGAGCATCATGCCAACTAATTATGAAATTGCAGTGGAAACGTTTGTTGATCCAATTGATTTGCCATTAATTAACAAAGGCGAAAAAGTTAGAATTTGGTTTGATGGTTGGCCAACTATTATTTTTTCGGGCTGGCCAGACATGTCGTACGGAACTTTTGGCGGAGAAATTGTAGCCATAGAAACTTTTATTAGCGATAATGGAAAATACCGAATTTTAGTTGCACCAGATAATCAAGAAGTAAAATGGCCCAAACAACTCAGTATTGGTTCTGGCGCACAAACCATTGCATTGTTAAATACGGTTCCAGTTTGGTTCGAAATTTGGAGAACTTTGAGTGGTTTTCCGCCAAATTATTATAAAACGAAAGAGAAAAAAGAAAAGAAATAAAAATCGCCACGAATTCACAAATTAATTTAAAATTCGTGAATTCGTGACAAAAAAAACAATATGAAAAACTTTTTTATACTACTTTTTATTTTTAGTCTTAAATCTTTCGGGCAAGAAAAACCAGACGAATTAACCTATAATGAATATTTAGGTTTCGTAAAAAAATTTCATCCACTAGTAAAAACTGCCAATTTAGAATTATCAAGAGCTCAAGCCTTTTTGATGATGGCTCGTGGCGGATTTGATCCAAAAATAGAAGTCGATTTTGATAAAAAACAATTTAAAAACTCGGAATATTATTCGGTTTTGAATTCGAGTTTCAAAATTCCGACTTGGTACGGAATTGAACTCAAAGCAGGATTTAATCAAAACGAAGGTGTGTTTTTAAACCCAGAAAATACGCTTCCAAATCCAGGATTAACCTCATTTGGAATTAATATTCCACTTGGTCAAGGATTACTCATTAACCAACGAATGTCCGATTTAAGAAAGGCGAAACTTCAAATAAAACTGAGTAATGAAGAACGAAAATTACAAGCCATTTTGGTTTTGTATGATGCATCGCTAGCCTATTTTAATTGGAAGAGAAATTTTAGCGAAATGAAATTGTATGAGAATTATACAACAAATGCACAAATTCGTTTTAACGGAATAAAAAAACTAATAGAACAAGGCGACAAACCAGCCATTGATAGCACCGAAGCAGGAATTATTGTAAAAAACAGGTTGTTGAATTTAGAAGATGCTAAATTGAAATTAATGAAATCGAAATTGGAATTATCTAATTTTTTGTGGTTAGAAAACAATATTCCGTTAGAACTTTCTGAAACTTTAATTCCCGAAGAAAAATTAGGCAATACAATTCAAGAAAC
>JAYWEG010000235.1:0-3350 GCA_043779445.1 Bacteroidota bacterium | reverse complement strand
GTTTTTAGATTTACAACTTCAAATACCGATAATAAAATACAAATTTTAGTTTCAATTGATATCAACACACCAATATTTTCTGCTGATTATTATGAGGAATTAAAAGCATTTTATGCTCAAATTGTGAAAAAG
The DNA here is from genome assembly GCA_043779445.1 of Bacteroidota bacterium. Classification (GTDB taxonomy): domain Bacteria; phylum Bacteroidota; class Bacteroidia; order Flavobacteriales; family Flavobacteriaceae; genus Flavobacterium. The sequence goes on along the minus strand of JAYWEG010000235.1, from coordinate 3,218 downwards.
GAAATAGAAAAAATAGTTCTAAAAAAAATATAATATGAACCTAAAAAACTCCCAACTCGACGTTGATAATTGGATAAAAACTCACGGCGTTCGTTATTTTAACGAATTAACTAATATGGCGCAACTCACCGAAGAAGTAGGTGAAGTTGCACGAATCATTGCTCGTCGCTATGGAGAACAATCCGAAAAAGAATCCGATAAAAACAAAGATCTTGGCGAAGAATTGGCCGATGTTGTTTTCGTGGTTTTATGTCTCGCCAACCAAACCGGAATCGATCTGCAAGAAGCTTTCGATAAAAAATTAGATTTAAAAACCAATCGTGATCATGATCGTCATCAAAACAATCAAAAATTAAGATAAGTAATAACTTCGTGAATCTTCGCGAATCTTTGTGTCCGCTTTGTGAACCTTTGTGAAATTAAAAAATGAATTTAAAATTAAATAAATCAACTTGTAACCTAAAATCTGCAATTAAAATCACTGGTTCTAAATCCGAAACCAATAGATTATTGCTTTTGCAAGCATTGTATTCTAATCTAGAATTAGAAAATACTTCTAATTCCGATGATTCTGAAGTAATGACAAAAGCACTCTTGCATAATAGTCAAATTACAACAATTCCCCCTTTGGGGGCTAGGGGGATCGATATTCACCACGCAGGAACAGCCATGCGATTTCTAACGGCCTATTTTGCTCAAAAAGAAGGTTCAGAAGTTGTATTAACTGGTTCATCTAGAATGCAAGAAAGGCCGATTTCGGTTTTGATCGATGCTTTGAAACAATTAGGAGCCGATATAGAATATGTAAACAATTTTGGTTATCCGCCACTAAGAATTTGGGGCAAAAAACTTATCAAAAACAAAGTCTCGCTTCCAGCTAATGTAAGCAGCCAATACATTTCGGCATTGTTATTAATTGCTCCAAAACTCGAAAATGGTTTAGAATTAACCCTCATTGGCGAAATCACATCTATTCCATACATCAATATGACATTGGCTTTACTAAACGAAATTGGTGTAGAAACAAGTTTCGAAAAAAATATTATAAAAGTAAATCAGAAATCAGAAATCGTTAACCAGCAATCTACAATCGAAAGCGACTGGTCATCGGCATCCTATTTTTATTCTATAATTGCATTATCCGAAATTGGAACTCAAATAAAACTATCTAGTTACAAGCAAAATAGTCTTCAAGGAGATTCCTCGTTAATCGAAATTTACAAGGATTTTGGAGTTACAACCACTTTTGAAGATAAGTCAATTATTTTATTAAAATCAAAAACCCAAAATCCACAACCCACAACTCATAATTTAAACAACTGCCCCGATATTGCCCAAACTATTGCGGTAACTTGTTTCGGATTAGGAATTGGTTGTTATTTAACTGGTTTGCATACCTTAAAAATAAAAGAAACAGACAGGCTCGAAGCTTTAAAAACAGAACTTACAAAACTTGGTGCAACTATTTCAGTAACCAATGATAGTTTGACTTTAAAAAGATCAACAAAAATAAATTCTAATATTACAATTTCTACCTATCAAGACCATCGAATGGCAATGGCATTTGCTCCACTTGCATTAAAAACTGATGTTATCATTGAAAATGCTGAAGTTGTATCTAAGTCGTATATTGATTTTTGGAAAGATTTAAAATGTATTGGTTTTAAAATTAATGATTCTAATAATCGATAAATCGATAAATCGAATTTTCTTTTTAAAATAAACGTCAAAACACTTGACAACGCCTATTAGACAATCGTATATTTGCATAAATTAAGTTATATCAAATACATAACTCATAATTCATAACTCCTAATTTTCTTTAATGAAATTATCTCAATTCCAATTCGATTTACCAAAAGAACTACTCGCAGAATATCCAGCCGAAAACCGTGATGAATCACGTTTAATGGTTGTCAACAGACAAAAAGGAACCATTGAGCACAAAATGTTCAAAGATGTAATTGACTATTTCGACGATGGCGATGTTTTGGTTCTCAATAATACCAAAGTGTTTCCTGCTCGTTTATATGGAAACAAAGAAAAAACAGGCGCAAGAATAGAAGTTTTTTTACTTCGTGAACTAAATGCTGAACAGCGTCTTTGGGACGTTTTGGTCGATCCAGCACGAAAAATCAGAATCGGAAACAAACTTTATTTTGGTGACGACGACTCTCTAGTTGCCGAAGTAATTGATAATACAACATCTCGTGGTCGAACTTTGCGTTTCTTGTATGATGGTTCGTATGAAGAATTCCGTAACAAATTGACCGAATTGGGAGAAACACCAATCCCAAAATACATCAATCGAGAAGTAAACGAAGACGATAAAGAACGTTACCAAACCATTTATGCCAAAGAAGAAGGTGCTGTAGCTGCACCAACGGCTGGTTTACACTTCTCTAAACATTTAATGAAACGACTAGAAATCAAGGGAGTGCAGTTTGCAGAAGTAACTTTGCACGTTGGACTTGGTACATTTAATCCAGTCGAAGTTGAAGATCTTTCAAAACACAAAATGGATTCCGAAGAATTAAAAATTACTCAAGAAGCTTGCGATATTGTCAATGCTGCAAAAGCCAGAAAAAGTAGAATTTGTGCTGTTGGAACAACTTCCATGCGAGCCATAGAAAGTGCCGTGTCATCGCAAAGAACACTAAATACATTTGACGGCTGGACCAATAAATTTATTTTCCCGCCACATGATTTTAGTTTAGCAACCTGCATGATTACCAATTTTCATACACCAAAATCAACCCTAATGATGATGATATCAGCTTTTTGTGGTCACGACTTAATGAAGGAAGCCTACGAAATTGCCATCAAAGAGGGGTATAAATTCTATTCCTATGGCGATGCGATGTTAATAATTTAAACTATTTTTCACACAAAGAACAGCCAAAGTGATGTAAAATAATATCTAAAATCCTTTCAGAAATGAGAGGATTTTTTTTGGTATAACCCAATCCAAATAAAAAATTGGAATTCGCGATGGTCTTCTGTACAAAAAAATTTTAAACTGAAAATTTTTCAGCCGTTTCATAAAATTTAGTTAATGGAAATGACATTTTGACATTTAATATTTTAAAAAAATCTTAAAATTTTGTTGATTTTTGATTTGGTATTTTTTTTGTAATTGTGATGATATGTTTAACTTTAAAATTTATTAATCATGACACTAATTAAAAAAAACAACAATTTAATTTTTCCATCTTTAC
>JAYWEG010000234.1:0-3353 GCA_043779445.1 Bacteroidota bacterium | reverse complement strand
CCCATCATTAAAAGTGATGTGCTCTACCAACTGAGCTATCGAGTCTAATTTTATTCCTTCAATGCGGGTGCAAATATAATAAGTTTTTATTTAATTTTCAAGCAAAAATATTTTAAATTTGTCTTTTTTTTAATTTTATTTCTAATCGCCTTATTTATAAGAATTTATTTGCAATATGAAAATAGTTTTAGTAGGATACATGGGTTCTGGAAAGTCAATTATTGGAAGATTATTGTCAGAAAAAACAGCAATACCTTTTATAGATTTGGATTCGGAAATCGAAAAAGTTGAAAAAAAATTAATAAAATCAATTTTTTCTGAAAAAGGTGAAATGTACTTTAGGAAACTTGAACATCAAGTTTTTAGAGATTTAATGAAATCAAACCAAAATGTCATTATCAGCACTGGTGGCGGAACACCTTGTTATGCAAACAATCACGAATTTTTGATTCAAAATGGTGTGATTTCCATTTATTTAAAAGCGTCAATAGAAACATTGTTTAGTAGATTGAATAACGAAAAGACAAAAAGACCTTTGCTTCAAAATAAAACAAATGAAGAAATGATAGAATTTATTGCCATTCATCTTTTTGAACGAAGTTTTTTCTACTCAAAATGCACTTCAACAATATCTGTTGACAATAAAACTCCAAACGAAATTGTTCAGGAAATCGAAAAACTAATCGTTTAAATAGGCAAAACTTGTTTGGTTTTCAAAAACAACTTGAACATTTTCATTTAACGAAGTAGAAAGCGAAATCCCTTTGAAATCTGCTTTAACGGGATATTTTTTATGATTTCGGTCTACTAAAACTGCCGTTTTAAATTTCTTTAATGGTACATTCAAAAAATGTTTTACTGCATACACCAGCGTTGTGCCAGAATTTAAAACATCATCAACTAAAATCAAACCTTTGTTTTGATACTCTTTTTCAGAGATTGATGTAGTAATTTCATTACTTGGATTTTGCTTATCGACAAAAACTTCGCACAAAATCACTTTTAGATTTGAAATTTCTTGTAACGATTTAGCAATTTTTTCTGCAAAAATATAACCATTTGCCGAAATGCCTGCAATTACAATTTCTTGTTCATCAATAAAAGTTTCAAAAATTTGATAGGCAATTCGTTTTGTTTTATGTTCAATTTCTTGATTATTGAGTATTTGGTTTTTTGATATTAGCATATTTGTATCAAGTTTAGGATTCAATTTCTGTTCCATAATCGTCTAAATCGCGGCGATCTTTTTTTGTTGGGCGACCTTCACCATTTTTTCTGTAATGTTCTTTAGAAAGTTTTAACAATTCCAAATGTTCAAATGCTTCAGGTGGAGTTTCGTTTTTTCGATACATATCGACTAATTTTGCTCCTACTCTACTTTCTGGTATATCCAAAACCAAAATTATTTGTGTAATTTGATCTTTTCTAAAAGTAATTTTGTCTGTTGCAAAAACTTCTTTCGATGGTTTTGCCACAAGACCATTGACCGTGATATGATTTTTTTTACAAGCCTCGGTAACCATATTTCGGGTTTTGTAGTAGCGTATACACCACAAGTATTTATCAACTCTCATAATTTTTCTAAAATCTTCGTTAAAGTGTTTACAAAAATAAATCAATATTGTATCTTGCGCACTTAAATTTCAATAAAAATGAATAAATTTTTAAAAATATTTTTTCTAGTAATAATTGTGGTTTCATTTTCAAAATGTACGAAAACAAATGATCCTGTTGCCCCTGTTCCACTTCGTGATTATGCCACTCAATATGCTGCAGATGTGATTCAGATTGAAAATTATCTCAAAACGCATAAAGTTGTTGTGACAAACAATGCAAATTTCACAAATGATCAAGATGCAACAGTAACCGTTGTACCCTTGTTAGACCCAACATCGATTTGGGGAAGCAATGCTACAACTCCAAATACTAATGTCCTATCTAGAACAATTGTTGTTGATGGCATTTCGTATAAAATATATTATCTTCAATTTCGACAAGGAACAGGAGAATCTCCTTGTAATGTAGATGCTGTTTTGACCTCTTACAAAGGTTTTTTAATGGATTCAGAAACCACTCCAACTATTTTTGATAGTCAAAATTTACCTCAAACTTTTTTTCCGTTGGACGGAGTTATTCGAGGATGGAGCGAAATTTTCCCTTTATTCAAAAAAGGATCTATTTCTGTAGTAAATGGTACAAATGTATATTCAAACTTTGGTGCAGGAATGATGTTTGTACCGTCTGCATTAGCCTATTACAACCAAGGAAGGGGTACAATTCCTTCATACGCGCCACTGGTGTTTTCATTCAAATTATATGCTATTGATCGTCAAGATCAAGATGGTGACGGAATCCCATCTTATTTAGAAGATTTGAGAGGACCAACAGTTGGGTCGCCTCCTGACGGTTATATTACAGTTGCTGACGACGATACAGACGGGGATGGAAAACCAGATTACGGAGATTTTGATGACGATAATGACAATATCATAACAAAAAACGAAATAAAAAATCCTGCTACGCAACTTCCTTATGCTTTTGGATCTATACCAATTTGTCCCGCATCTGGTAGACCGGTACATCGAGATTCAAGTTGTATTGTTAACTAAATTAGTAAAATCTAAATTCAATTGAGTTTGGATTTTTTTTAGAAGCCAATTCCAACTGTCCATTTCAAGGTTTTTTGTTTCAAGTTGTTTTTTTTGACTCAAAAAGAGCTTCCTGCGGTCGCTTTTTTAAGTCTTAAAAAAACTAACTTTACACTTCAAAACGCTTTTCATTTCCATTTGGGCTAGGATAAATTTCATAAATAATACTTTTTTGTATAATTCAAAAATCTATTTTTCTATCTTTGTGCAACAACACAACATTCATGTACAAATTTATAATTCGCCCAATATTATTTTGGTTTGATCCAGAAAAAGTACATTATTTTACTTTTTCGTTAATACGAAACTTGTCTAAAATCCCCGGATTTTCATTACTATTCAAATCACTTTACGAAGTAAATGACAAACGGTTAGAAGTGGAAGTTTTTGGTCTTAAATTCAAAAATCCAGTAGGTTTAGCAGCGGGTTTCGACAAAGATGCAAAACTATACAAGGAACTTTCAAATTTTGGATTTGGTTTTATAGAAATAGGAACACTAACTCCAAAACCACAAGACGGAAACTCTAAAAAACGACTATTTCGTCTCAAAAAAGATGAAGCCATAATCAATAGAATGGGATTCAATAATGGTGGCGTTAAAGCAACAATAGAAAGATTAAAAAAAAATAAAAATATTTTAATTGGCGGAAATATTGGTAAAAATAAACTTACTCCAAACGAAGATGCTATTCTGGATTATGAAA
>JAYWEG010000233.1:0-3375 GCA_043779445.1 Bacteroidota bacterium | reverse complement strand
CCAAATTTCTTTTTCCATCAAATCAAACAAAAGTAAACCATCGCGATATTCTTCCATTACATTAGAAAATTCAGGAAATTCTTTTTCTAAATTGTCGTTGTAATAAGAAGATAAATTTTCATCTTCAAAATTTTTATACAATTTGTCAACGAGTTTATTAATTGGTTTTAGTTTTGACCCATTGGATTCTTGATTTTTCAAATAATTTAGGAATTCTTCTCCATTTATTTTTTTATCAGCAATGGTCACTAAACTTTCGGAATACGTTTTTACATCCGCAGGAAGCTCCCATTTTTTATCATAATAGGATTCAGTGACTGCTTTTTGGATTTTGTCGTAGACTTTTTTATCTTTTATAATTTTATATTTTTTACGTAATTTCTCGTTTATAGAAGAGGTAATCAATTTAGAACGATCGTCTTTTAGAATTTTTTCTTCTAATTCTGACTTCATATCTTTCATTGATTTTGCGGGGAATTTTTCAATCAACTTTACAATATGCCATCCAAATTGGCTCAAAAATGGTTCGGAAAGTGGCTTGTCTTTCGTTAAAGAAAAAGCGGTGTTTTCGAATTCTTCTGAACTCAGTTGCCCAGATCCAAAACGATTCAAAACACCTCCCTTTGGTCCAGAAGCTTTATCCTCTGAATATAATTTTGCCAAAGATTCAAAACTTTCGCCTTGTTGGATTTTTTTATAAATATCCTGAATTGTATTTGCTGCTTTGTCTGCGTCTTCTTTGGTATTTCCCGCAGGTTTATTTATCATGATGTGGGCTACTAAAACCTCGCCTCTGTTATCGCGAATATCTTCTACTTTGATGATGTGAAATCCAAAACGTGTTCTGGTAATTTTAGAAACTTTACCTTTTTCTGTTTTGAAAGCGGCCGATTCAAAAGGATAAACCATTCTCAATACAGAAAAATAACCCAAATTTCCTTTATTGTCTTTTGCAGATGGATCTTGAGAAAATTGAGTAGCCAATGCTCCAAAATCTTCACCTTTATTTGCTTTTTCTAGAATTTCTTTTGCTTGTGTATAGGCTTTTAGGGTATCCGCAGGTGCGGCATTTTCGTCGCAAAGTATCAAGATGTGTGATGCTTTTACTTCTTTTAGAGAACGGTCATAGGCTTCTTTTACCAAAATATCAGATATTTTAGAATCGGTGAAATAGGACTTTGATAATTGGGTTCTATATCCTTTGAGTTCTGTTTTGTATTTATCTTCGTTTTGCAAACCTAACATGTTTGCTTTATTTACCTTGAGTTTGTATCCTACAAAAAGTTCCAGATATTGATTCAAATCTTTTTGAGATTCATCTTTTACTAAATCGAGATTTTTGTTATAAACTCTTTTAAATTCGTCGCTATAATATGGTTTTCCATCGATGGTAAACAAAACATCCTTTTTGTTTTGAGCAAAACCCATTAGGTTTAAACCTAAAAATAATCCAAATAACCAATTTTTCATTTCTAGAAATCTATAAAATTTATATATTATTCCCAAAACCATCTTTTTAGAAAAGCAGTTTTAACAATTGACAAAAATAGCAATTCGATTGCATTAAACAAGTAACGTCAATACTATTAACAAAAAATTATTAACGTACAATTTCTTTTTTAAAACCAAATTGATTTTTAATTTCTGATTTTTGATTTTTAATTGTTTTATAAATAGTATTTTTGCAATCCATTTTATACAAATTATGAGTTTTTTAGAAGAAATAAAACGCAGACGCACTTTCGGAATTATATCACATCCAGATGCTGGAAAAACAACTTTAACCGAGAAATTACTACTTTTTGGAGGAGCAATTCAGGAAGCTGGAGCTGTAAAAAATAATAAAATAAAAAAAGGAGCCACTTCGGATTTTATGGAAATTGAGCGACAACGAGGAATCTCCGTTTCAACATCTGTTTTGGCATTTAATTATAAAGAAAAAAAAATAAATATTCTAGATACGCCTGGTCACAAGGATTTTGCCGAAGACACTTTTAGAACACTAACTGCCGTAGATAGTGTTATTGTGGTTATTGATGTTGCAAAAGGGGTCGAGGAACAAACTGAAAAATTAGTTGCCGTTTGTAGATTACGAAAAATTCCGATTCTTGTTTTTATCAATAAATTAGATCGCGAAGGTAAAGATGCTTTTGATTTGATGGATGAAGTAGAACAAAAATTAGGTTTGCATGTTACACCCATGAGTTTCCCTATTGGCATGGGTTATGATTTTAAAGGGATTTATAACATTTGGGAGAAAAATATTAACCTTTTTAGCAGCGATAGCCGAAAAAATATCGATGATGTTGTTGCCATTTCTGAGGTACAAAGCCCTGAACTCGAAAAAATTATTGGTCGAAAACCAGCCGATGATCTTCGTGAAAATCTTGAATTGATTACAGAAGTATATCCAAAATTTGATCGCCAAGATTATCTTGACGGAAAATTGCAACCCGTGTTTTTTGGTTCTGCCCTGAACAATTTTGGGGTAAGAGAACTTTTAGATTGTTTTGTAGAAATAGCTCCTTCTCCACGACCAAAAGAATCCGAAACCAGATTAATTGATCCAAAAGAGACCAAAATGACAGGTTTTGTTTTTAAAATTCATGCGAATATGGATCCAAAACACCGTGATCGTTTGGCTTTTATAAAAATTGTTTCAGGAACTTTTGAACGAAACAAACCCTATTTGCACGTTCGTCAGAATAAAAATTTAAAATTCTCTAGTCCAAATGCTTTTTTCGCCGAAAAAAAAGAAATCGTAGATATTTCTTACCCAGGCGACATCGTTGGATTGCATGATACCGGAAATTTTAAAATTGGCGATACTTTAACCGAAGGTGAAATTACGAGTTTTAAAGGAATTCCAAGTTTTTCGCCTGAACATTTTCGATATATTAATAATGCCGATCCAATGAAGGCCAAGCAACTCGACAAAGGAATCGATCAATTGATGGATGAAGGTGTGGCACAACTTTTTACTTTAGAAATGAATAATCGAAAAATTATTGGAACCGTCGGAGCTTTGCAATACGAAGTTATTCAATATCGATTAGAACATGAATATGGTGCAAAATGTTCTTATGAAAATTTTCCTGTTCACAAAGCGTGTTGGGTGAAACCAAATGATCCAAAAAGCGTGGAATTTAAAGAATTTCGACGTATCAAACAAAAATTCTTGGCGCATGACAAATACGGACAATTGGTTTTTTTAGCTGATTCTGATTTTACAATTCAAATGACCCAAAGCAAATATCCAAATGTGAAACTGTTTTTTACATCGGAGTTTGAGTAAAGTTTAAGTTTATGAAAAATTATAAAATCCCATTATAGAATTTGATATTAGGATTTTTTTTGGAAAAACTTCAAATATTA
>JAYWEG010000232.1:0-3411 GCA_043779445.1 Bacteroidota bacterium | reverse complement strand
TGACATCACTTTCTGATAATATAAGAATGTTTGCTTATTTTAATGTTTCTGAACCCGAATATTTAGAATATCAAACTAATGTGAAAGATCGTGCGGCTAACACTGTTGATTTGAAATTAGCAAACGGAGAAAACCATAAATATAAAGGAAAGGTTGAATTAATCGAAAGCGAATTTGATAACGAAACTGGTAACGTTGCCTTTCGCGCCAGTTTCCCAAATCCTGATAAATTATTGAAAAATGGAGAAACAGGAAAAGTTTTAATGACCGTTCCAGTAAAAAATGCATTGGTAATTCCTCAAAAAGCAACCTATGAAATTCAAGATAAAAAATATGTTTTTGTAGTCGATAAAAACAATGTTGTCAAATCTAGAGAAATCAAAATTACTGGCGAAATCCCTGATTTATATGTTGTTCGAAGTGGTATTACTGCAACTGACAAAATTTTATTAGAAGGTGTTCAAAAAGTAAAAGAAGATGATAAAATAAAATACGACTATAAAAAACCCGAAGATGTTTTGTCGCATTTAAAATTGCACGCAGAGTAATTATAATCATTAAATCACAAAAAAATGTTTAATAAATTCATACAAAGACCTGTCTTGTCGATAGTAATATCGTTGATGATTGTTCTTCTTGGTATTTTGGCGATGACTAGTTTACCAGTTACGCAATTACCATCAATTTCGCCTCCAAAGGTTAACGTAACCGCATCATATCCTGGAGCGAATAACGAATTATTGATTAAAGCGGTTGTAATTCCTCTTGAAAGAGCCATTAATGGTGTTCCAGGAATGAAATATATCGCATCAGATGCTGGAAATGACGGAGAAGCATCGATTCAAGTTATTTTTAATTTAGGAACAGATCCCAACCAAGCCTCTATTAATATTCAAAACAGGGTAGCATCTGTAGTAAACAAATTGCCACCACTTGTTGTTCGTGAAGGTGTAAAGATAACCCGTGAGGAATCTAACAACTTAATGTACGTGAATTTGTATAGTAATGACCCATCGATGGATCAAAAATTCTTGTTTAACTATGCGGATATTAATATACTTTCTGAAATAAAAAGGGTTAATGGTGTTGGGGTAGCAGATATCGTTGGTAATAGAGAATATGCCATGCGAATTTGGTTGAAACCAGATAGAATGTTGGCATATAAAATCTCTGCCGATGAGGTTATGGAAGCATTATCGCAACAAAGTTTAGAAGCGTCGCCTGGAAAAACAGGAGAAAGTTCGGGCAAGCGTTCGCAATCGTTCGAATATGTATTGAAATATCCTGGACGTTTTACAACTAAAGAACAATATGGTAATATTATTTTAAAATCGACTTCTGATGGTGAAATTCTTCGACTAAAAGATGTTGCAAATGTTGAATTTGGTAGTTCGATGTACGATATTTATTCAAATCTTAATGGAAAACCATCCGCAGCAATTACCATCAAACAATCCTACGGCAGTAATGCTAGTCAAGTAATTAAAGATGTAAAAGCCAAATTGGCAGAAATCAAAAAAGAATCTTTTCCAAAAGGTATCGATTACGAAATTAGTTACGATGCGTCTAAATTTTTGGATGCCTCTATTGAAAAAGTAATCCATACATTAGTCGAAGCATTTTTCTTGGTTGGATTAGTAGTTTTTATATTTCTTGGCGATTGGCGTTCGACAATTATACCAGCAATAGCAGTTCCTGTTTCTCTTATTGGAACATTTGCTTTCATGAATTTTTTCGGAATTAATATAAATCTCGTTACTTTATTTGCCTTGGTTTTGGCTATTGGGGTTGTTGTTGATGATGCGATTGTCGTCATCGAGGCCGTTCACGCCAAAATGGAAGAAGATCATCTTGGGCCACTCAAAGCCACCAAAAAAGCCATGAGCGAAATTAGTGGTGCCATTATCGCCATTACGTTTTTGATGGCAGCAGTATTTATTCCTGTGGCATTTATGTCGGGACCAGTAGGAATTTTTTACCGTCAGTTTTCAATCACAATGGCAACAGGAATCATACTTTCTGGAGTTGTGGCATTGACTTTAACGCCGGCACTTTGCGCCATGATGTTGAAAAATACGCATGGTGTACCAAGAAAGAAAACGCCTTTGAACAAATTTTTAGATGCTTTTAACAGATGGTTTGAAAGATTAACAGGTAAATATCAAGGCATTTTAAGTAAAATCGTTAATAAAAGAACCATAACTTTCGGAATGTTTGTAGGTTTTTGTGCAGGAATATTTTTTGTAAATAACAGTCTTCCAACAGGGTTTATTCCTAACGAGGATCAAGGAATGTTCTATGCGATTATTCAAACTCCACCAGGTTCCTCTTTAGAAAGAACGAATGAAGTAGCAACAAAACTTCAAAAAATTGCAGAAGGAATTGATGGTGTAAAATCGGTTTCGTCATTGGCAGGTTTTGAAATTTTGACCGAAGGTACAGGAGCCAATTCTGGAACGTGTTTGGTCAACCTGAAAAGTTGGGAAGATCGGGAACATTCTGTAAATGAAATCATGGCAGAACTCGAAGAAAAATCTAAAGATTTGACAGGGGCAACTTTAGAGTTTTTTCAACCGCCAGCAGTTCCTGGTTATGGTGCCGCAGGAGGTTTTGAGTTGCGTTTACTTGACAAAGCAGGATCTGGTGACTTCAAGAAAATGGAGAAAGTAAATGTTGATTTTGTAAAAGAATTGAACAAACGTCCAGAATTAGCATCAGTATTCAGTTTTTATAGTGCAAGTTTCCCGCAATACATGATGCGTATTGACAATGATATTGCCCAACAAAAAGGGGTTACTATTGACAATGCCATGAACACCATGTCTACACTTGTGGGTTCTAACTACGAAATTAGTTTCATAAAATACGACCGACAATACAAAGTCATTGTACAAACATCGCCAGAATATCGTGCCTTACCAGAAGATATTATGAAATTGTATGTCAAAAACAATCGTGATGAAATGGTGCCTTTTTCAGCATTCATGCACATGGAAAAAGTTTATGGATTATCAGAAATCACACGACATAATATGTTTAATGCATCAGAAATTAGTGGACAATCGGGCAAAGGATATAGTAGTGGACAATCCATTAAAGCCATTCAAGAAGTAGCCGAAAAAACCTTACCAAGAGGATTTGGTATCGATTGGGCGGGTATATCTGCAGATGAGGTAAAACGAGGTAACGAAGCGGCCTATATTTTCTTAATTTGTTTGTTGTTTGTTTATTTGGTTTTAGCCGCGCAATACGAAAGTTTTGTTTTGCCGTTTGCTGTTATATTATCATTGCCAGCAGGAATATTTGGTTCATTTTTATTGCTTTCAATCTGTGGACTCGAAAACAACATTTATGCACAAGTTGCCTTTGTAATGCTCATTGGATTATTGGGTAAAAATGCCGTTTTGATTG
>JAYWEG010000231.1:0-3414 GCA_043779445.1 Bacteroidota bacterium | reverse complement strand
TACTGTGAACGTCATAATCTATTAACATCGATTCGAAATAAGCAGCACCAATTCTCCAATCGAGTAACAAGTTTTTTGCGAAATACGAACCTACATTTTGGCGACCACGATTGCTCATAAAACCTGTTTTTTGCAATTCAATCATATTAGCATTAACAAATGGTTCTTGCGTTTTGCCGTTTATCCAATTGTCAATTGCTGATTTATTGGTTTTCCAATCATAATCTTTGTCGAGAATTCCAGCGATTTTGAATATTTTTTGACCAAACTTCATTGAAATATATTTGAAATAATCTCTCCAAATCAATTCGAAAATCAACCAATATGTCGACTCATTTTTCTCAACTTGTTGCTCATATTCACAAATTTGCCAATAAATAGTTTTCGCAGAAATACAACCATTTGCCAACCAAGGTGAAAATTTAGAACTAAAATCGGCTCCAATTAATCCGTTTCTTGTTTCTTTGTATTTGCTTAAATTTTCAGTTTCCCAAAAATAATTTTGTATTCTTTTCAAAGCCTGATTTTCGCCACCTTTGAATGGAAATGCGGTTCTCGAATCAACCTCAAAATTTTCGAATCCTAAATCTTTTAAACTTGGAACAACGGTTTTATTTTCAATTAAATTAGAACTTGATATTGCTTTTGCAATCGATTCTGTTCTTATTTTGGATACTTTTTCGCATTTGTTTCTGAATTGTGTAAAAACATTCGGAATATCATTTATAGAAAACGGAATGTCTTTCGGATGAAACAAAAATTGGTCATACACTGTTTTGAATTCAACTGAATTATTAACTTTCGATTTTATTTCGGTTTCTATTCGAACTTCGTCTTTGGTCCATTCTTCCTGAAAATAAACTAAATTTACATGAAATTCTGAAACTATATTTGAAATAACATCTTCTGGATTTTGATGATACACCAAAAGAGAAATATTCAGTTTTTCTAAATTTTGTTTTAATTCTCGAACCGATTCGATGTTGAATTTAGTTCTGAATTTTTCCGTTTTTTTGAAATTTCCATATTTTGATTGCTCGAATTGTCTTGGATCAAAACAATAAACTGCAATAACTTTCTCGCATTCTTTTGTCGCATTTGACAAACTCAAATTATCGGCAACACGCAAATCATTTCTAAACCAAACTAAACCTATTTTGTTCTTCTGCATTTTTCGCTACAATATTTTACTTCTTCCCAAACCTTTTCCCATTTTTTGCGCCAATCGAATGGTCTATTGCAAACAATACACATTTTTGAAGGTAGATTTGATTTTTTTACGTTTTTCATTAATTTTCACAATTTTTTTAGCAATTTTAACCATCATTACTAACTTTCGAAATTTTGACATTTTTTTTATCATAATATTTTTTATTTATCATATTTAAAATAATCGTTTACTACTACGTTTGCTTTCAAGTCGAACATTAAATTATACAATCCAAAAAAAGTTCTGTTCATATATATAAAATGTTTGGAGCCACGGCTTCCGTTCATTTTTCTTAGATTCGTATCTTTTGCAAATTTTTCGCCTAATTTTCCTATTGCTCCAAAGAATTCTTCATTTGAAAAATCAAACGTTTTTTCTTGAAATGGTTGTGTGAATAATGATAACAATTCGTGAAACATTTCGGTGAAATAAACAACTTCTTCTTTTTTATCGTCTTTTCTGAGAATTTCTAATTCAAATAATTTATCGTTAAAAAGTTTGTCATCATTAATTACTTTCTTGTCAATTAATTCGAAATAAGGAACATAAAAATCATTCGGAATGGTTTTCATACATCCGAAATCAAGAGCAACCAATTGATTTTTATCATTTACCAAAAAGTTACCTGGATGCGGATCAGCATGCACTTTCTTTAATATATGGATTTGATACATATAAAAGTCCCATAAAGCCTGACCAACTTTGTTAGCAACTATTTGATTAGTATTTATAGCAGTAAATTCCGACAGATGTTTTCCTGTCATCCAATCCATGGTAATAATTTTTTCTGAAGAATAATCAGGATAATATTCAGGAAATACAATATTATCAATCAATTTACAAGCATTTACAACCTCTTGGCTTTGTTTTAATTCTAGGATATAATTGGTTTCTTCGACCAATTTATCTTCAACTTCTTTAAAATATTTATCAGAATCTTTTCCTTGCAAATTAAACATTCGAATGGCAATGGGTTTTACCAAAGCTAAATCGCTCGAAATACTATTGGCAACACCAGGATACTGAATTTTTACAGCCAATTTTTTTCCGTCTTTCGAGGCTAAATGAACTTGTCCAATACTTGCTGCATTAATGGAATTTGCATTAAATTCATCGAAAACTTCATAAGGAGTTTTACCAAAATTATTCTTAAAAGTCTTTAAAACCAATGGCGCAGATAGTGGCGGAACCGAAAATTGTGATAACGAAAACTTCTCTACGTAGGCCTGCGGCAGAAAATTCTTGTCCATTGATAGCATTTGTGCTACTTTTAGAGCCGAACCCTTCAGTGATTTTAATCCGTCGTAAATGTCTTCGGCATTGTTTTCGTTGAGTTTATCACGGGTTAAATCGGAATTTACGATTTTTTCGCCATAATATTTTATATAATTTACTCCAATTTTCGCGCCAGTTTGTACGAGTTTACTTGCTCGTTCAATTTTGGAAGTTGGTATGTAATCGATTGTTTTCATTTAGAAATATTAAATTTCAGATATTAAATATTTGATATCTGACTGAACTACTTTATTTTGAATAAATTTTTTCTTTGAAAATAAATTTTCCAAAATCGAGTAAACTATCAATCGGAGCTACGTTCATTAATTCGAACGAAACTTTAACTGATTTTTCGATATAAATATCCGTTTTTTCGAATTTAGCAGAAGTATCGTCCATCCAGAATTTCATGGTCAATAAAAACTGAAACCAGAAACTTTCGGTGGTTGTTTTTTCTTGAAATTCTTGAAAACGCTCGGTTGTAGTTCTGTATTCATCGGTAATAATTTCAGAAACATAGTTTTTAAAATTTTTTCGTAAACCGGTTAAAATCGCTAGATTCTTCAATTGATTTTGATGTTGTTTTAAAGTCATTACCACGTAACTTCTGTTTGCAGTTAGCATTTCGAAGAAGGTAAAATAAAAACTAAGCATCTTAGATTTCATGTCGTAACTTTCGTAATCTGGATTTTTGTCGAGTAAATCGAGAGTTTTGGTAAAAAACATTTCGAAAATTGTTTTTTCGATTACGTCTAAAGTTCCAAAAAATTCATAAAATTCTTGTTCTGTAAAATCATTTTTTTTTGCGAAATGATATACATTTGTTGGCTTTGCATTGTGTTCTAAAGTATAATCCATATACATAGAAACAATTTTATCTTTAGTTAATACTGCTTTTTTAGTTGCCATTTTTATAGTTTTAAATATTG
>JAYWEG010000230.1:0-3415 GCA_043779445.1 Bacteroidota bacterium | reverse complement strand
GAAGAAGCAAATCGATTTCTGTGAGATTATTTATATAGTATTCATATTTTTCTCTTTCGGTTTTAAATTTTTCTATAATCAATTCAAATAACAATTGCTTGGCATGACCATATCCGAAATCTTTATTTAGATTTTTATATTTTTCAGTCAACATTTGCAATTGATTTTCTGTTGCTAACAATTTATATAATCCAAAAATTTTGCAAGTTTCCTTGTTTTTTGGTTCTTCTAATGATGTACTATCTGTTTCGATAGACATAATTTGTTTTCGCAATGCTTTGTCATCAAGAAAAATATCAATAATATTACCTCGAGATTTACTCATTTTTTGTCCGTCGGTTCCAGGAACATACATGGTTTCCTCTTGAATTTTTGCTTTCGGAATCACAAATGTTTCCCCCATTTGATGATTGAAACGTGAAGCTACATCGCGAGTAATTTCTATGTGTTGCAACTGATCTTTCCCAACAGGAACTTCATTTGCATCGTAGAGCAAAATATCTGCGGCCATGAGCATTGGATACGAAAACAATCCAGCGTTAACATCGTCTAATCGATCGGATTTGTCCTTGAAAGAATGTGCCAAAGTGAGACGCTGAAATGGAAAAAAACAACTTAAATACCACGATAATTCTGCTGTTTGCGGTACGTCTGATTGTCTATAAAAAACCACTTTGTTGCTATCTAATCCACAAGCAAGCCATGCCGCTGCGGTACTGTAGGTATTTGCACGAAGGGTTTTTCCGTCTTTTATTTGAGTTATGGAATGTAAATCTGCAATAAATAAAAAAGATTCGTTTTCGGGTTTGTTAGATAAAGCTATTGCGGGCATAATTGCTCCCAAAAGGTTTCCTAAATGTGGGGTTCCGGTACTTTGAATACCTGTGAGTATTTTTGACATAATTTGTATATTGACAAAATTGCGAAATTTACATATTTCTGTATTATGAATTCGCTTTGTGTTGCAAATGTAAATATTTTTTATAAATGTATGCTTGGATTTGGTATATTTGAAAAAAGAAAGAAGACAGTTTTCGGAAAGTGCCAAATATTGTCGATTAACCCCGATGGAAGTGGAAATCCCAAGATTTTTTTTCTTGGATTGAAACGAACAGCTGGAGCGAAATCAAATAAATTGGCTAATGTTGTGTTTTTAAATAAAAATAAATAAATGCGAATTTTCAAAGTTATTTTTTGGGTTTTGTGGCGAATTTGGTTCTATATCATGATGGCTATTCCGATTCTAGTAATGTTTCCATTTTTAGTTATTTCGATTTTAAAAGAAAAATGGTATCCCTATTTTTTTGTAATGGCAAGGATTTGGGCTAAAACCATTTTGATTGGAATGGGTTTTTGGTACAAAATTGAACGAGAACAAGAACTCGAAGAAGGGAAAAGTTATATGCTTGTGGCAAATCATCAATCTATGACAGATATTATGTTGATGCTCGCCATTACACGAAATCCGTTTGTTTTTGTTGGTAAAAAAGAGTTAGTGAAGATTCCTTTGTTTGGTTTTTTTTACAAAAGAACTTGTATTTTGGTTGATCGAGAAAGCACAAAAAGCCGTGGTGATGTTTTTGAAAGAGCTCAAAAAAGATTAAATCAGGGTTTGAGTATTTGTATTTTCCCTGAAGGTGGAGTTCCTGCGGAATCGATTATTTTAGATGAGTTCAAAGATGGAGCATTTCGATTGGCTTTAGAACATCAAATCCCAATTGTGCCCATGGTTTTTTTCGATAACAAAAAACGATTTTCGTTTACATTTTTAAGTGGAAGCCCTGGACTAATGCGTGTTAAGGTTTTGAAATTTGTAGAAACAATTGGTAAAACTACAAATGATAAAAAAGAAATTCGAGAAGCGATTCGAGAACGAATTTTAAAAGAAGTTTTAATATAATTTCTAAATTAAAAGTAAAAAGAGCGTCTAACCAGGACGCTCTTTTTGGCTATTACTCTGAAGTAATAACTACCTAACTAAACTTGAATTAACAAAACATATTTAAAAATGATAACTTATACCCGAATAGATTCCGATGAAATAGGGTTTAAAATTTCCATCGTTGCTATTGAAGGTGTTGATTTGATATTTGAGTTTTGGCTCCATATTGATTTGAAATGACTTCATGAATTTGTAATTGAAACCAACTCCAATATTAGAGCTCACATGAAATTTATTGAGATTATTAGCTTCTCCAAGAACCATTTTGAAATTTGAATCAGAAACTACAGAAACAGAATTTTCGTTCAAAACCAAAGTACTAATTCCTGCATTTATATTGATTCCAAATTTTTTGTCTACTAATTTGTAATTTACCTCAACTGGAATTTCGATATAACCAATTTTTTGGTTCAAATAACCTTGATTAACGACTGTTGAAATGGATTCTTCAGTATTTTCTTTTTTGTTTTCGACCGTCATTTTTGCGGCTTCGTTTTTGGTATTTATAGTTTTTATATTGGTTGCTTTTAAATCTGCATAAAAAACAATATCGTTTGTATTGTAATCTAAAGTTACTTTGTTTACACCAGTTTGTACGGAAAATCTTTTGTTTACACTATAATTTACTGCTAATCCATAACTAAGGTTTGGTTTATAGTTTTTACTGTTTTTTGTAAAAATATCATCAATTGGAGAACCATTTGAGGCTGAACCGAAATAAATAGGCGCAACATTTGGGAAAACTTGCCACCTATTTACTTTGGCTACTTTGTCAGAAGATTTCTTGTCTTTTTTAGTCAACAATTCTTCTAACGGATTTGGCAAATTACTAACGATTTTTGCCGTGTCTTTTTGAATTTCTGTCACAACAATTTTTGAATCTGAATTATTGTTTTTTGAAATTATGTTGGTTTGATTTTTAGCAACACTAGATTTTAAATCATTATTTTCCTTTTCTGAGTTTATAAACTTTTCATTTTCATAAATTTTTTCTGAATTAGAACTTTTCTTATCTTTTTGATCTAAAGCAATTCTATTTTCATTGGTTGAAAATTTGATAGATTTAGCTTTTCTAGAAACAAAATTAAGTTTTTTCGATTTCGAATTATTGGTTACAAGTAAATTCTTTCTTACAGGCAAAATCATTTTTTGGTTAAAAGTCGATTTATTTGTAATTATAGAGTTGAGATTACTTTTTTCTGAAACAGAATTATTTTTTTCTGATTTTGATGTATTATTCGCTATATTATTTTCCTCGTATCTAGAATTTTGATATACAATAGAATTTTTACTTTCTTTTTCAGAAACTGAATTATTTTCTTTTGATTTCGAATCTTGATTTGCAATTGATTTCTGATTTAAATTCTCTGAAACGGGATTGTTTTTTCCTAAATTCTTATTCTGAATTACAACTAAATTTTGATTTGATTTTTCTGAAACAGAATTGTTTTTACCTGAATTCTTATTCTGAAT
>JAYWEG010000229.1:0-8452 GCA_043779445.1 Bacteroidota bacterium | reverse complement strand
TCAAATGTTGTTGAGTTTTGCAAATTTGATATTTTTAAATTAATATAAAACCAAAAAAGCAATCCACAAAGTGGAAAGCTTTTCATTGGTCTAACTACTAAACCACGCTGCGAGTTACAAATTCGCAGCAAAACAACACAACTATCAAAATTTCCTGAAAAATAAATTTAAGGAAATATTTTTGGGCAAAAAAGGTTTCTATTTCTAGAAACCTTTTTGAATTAGACAACAGTCTAAAAAAAGCGGTCTGGACGGGACTCGAACCCGCGACCCCGTGCGTGACAGGCACGTATTCTAACCAACTGAACTACCAAACCTTCGCTTAATGCGGTTGCAAATATACAAATACTTTTGAATTTAGCAAGCGTTTTTTATGAATAATTTTGAATTAATTCAAAAAATTATCCAAAGTTTTGTTTTTCAACTAGATAAGTTGTCAATATTTTTTCAAAACTTTCATCGACAGCAACTGGAACGTACTTTATTTTGTTTTGAGCACAAGTAAGACTTAATTTATTGAAATAGAGTTTTACTTTTTTTTCGTATTCTGTCTTTATAGTTTGAGCGAAAATATTTATTTCTTCACCAGATTCCAAATCAATAAATTTTCTTGGAGAGTTATCAAAGTTGAAATTTAGCTCAGTTTTTTTATCAATTACATGAAACAATACAACTCGGTGTTTGTTGTGTTTTAAATGCTGTAATGCCGTAAATAATTTATCTTGATCTCCAATTTGAAACATATCAGTAAACAAAAAAATCATTGATCTACGATGAATTTTTTCAGCAATTTGATGCAAAAAAGTAATGGTGTCTGTAGTTTTTTTCGGTTTTTGATTTGCTAATAAATTTTCTAGTTGATTCAGAATCATTCTGTGATGTCTATCTGACCCTTTTTCTGGTGCATAATATTCATAAACATCAGAAAATAAACTTAGTCCGACTGCATCGCGTTGTTTTTTTAGTAAATTCATTAAAACTGCCGATGCCAATACTGAAAAACCAATTTTGTTTTGGTAGAAATGGTCACTATCTTTTAGTTTTGGATAATGCATTGAAGAGGAATTGTCAATAATCAAATGACAACGCAGATTTGTTTCTTCTTCGTATTTTTTTGTATATAATCTATCAGTTTTGGCAAAAAGTTTCCAATCAATGTGTTTGGTACTTTCACCAGCATTATACAGTTTATGTTCTGCAAATTCTGCTGAAAAACCGTGGAATGGCGATTTGTGCATACCAGAAATAAATCCCTCGACAATTTGATTGGCTAACAATTCTAGGTGTTGAAAACTTGATATTTTTTCTATTTGAGATTCAATCTTCATCTTTCAAAAGTAGGAAAAAATCGAATACAACAAAATGAAAAGTAAATAAAATCTAATTCCGTTTGTCTTCTCCCCAAAGTAGTTTTTTTCGTAATGTTTTCAAAAAAGTCTCTTCATGAATTTCTACCATAAAAATTTGAAATGGTGTTTTTCGAATTGTCAGAATAGAATTATTTTCTACAGTTGCAATTCTAGAATCGAGAGATACTAAATATTGATTTTCTCGACCAGAGACTTTTAGTTCAACAATGGTATCATCTGTAATTACAAGTGGTCTAGCGTTAAGATTGTGAGGCGCAATTGGAGTAATGACCAGACATTTTACATCTGGAGTAAGAACTGGACCACCACAACTCAAAGAATAGCCTGTTGAACCAGTTGGAGTTGAAACAATGAGACCATCTGCCCAATAATTATTTAGATACTCTCCATCTAACGAAGTTTCAATAGTAATCATTGAAGTAGTATCTTTTCTAGAAACACTTATTTCGTTTAGGGCAAAATTAACATTTTCGATTTCGGAATTTTGAGTTGAACACGAAATACTCAATAAAGTTCTTGGTGAAATACTGTATTTTTTTTCTAAAACCAATTGCAAAAATTCCTGAATATTATCTTGTGGAACGGTTGCCAAAAAACCTAATCTGCCAGCATTGATGCCAAGAATCGGAATACCAGAATCTCGGACAAAAGTTGCTGCACGCAAAATAGTCCCGTCTCCTCCAATACTCAAAAACATATCAAAACTGGAATTCAATTGAGAGAAGTCTTTAAAAGTTTTATATTCCTTTTTTAGAATTTCCTCTTTGTAGAGTATCTCAAGAAATTTTTCTTCGATTACTAATTCTACATTATTTTCATTAAAAAAAACAAAAATATCACGAATAATTGGTTTCGTATCATTTTGATAATATTGTCCGTAAATGGCTATTTTCATAGTAGAACTTTTGGATTATTTTGGAAATCTAGAAAACTTTCAAGTTTTTATATCGATAAATACTTATCTAAATATTCAGAACGTTCTTTCAATATGTCTAAATAATCATCTTCTTGATGATCAGTAATTATTTCGTAATCGTATCGACGAAAACTTTGAAGGATTTCGTTCATTTCTCCTAAATTAATTTTTAGAGTAATTTCCACTTTATATGAATTTGCATCTGACACAAAAATTCCTAGTATTTTACCATTATTGCTTTCAACAATTTGAGTAATTTGACTCATAGAATAGTCTAAGATTCCTTTTCGAAGTACAATAATTCCACCTTGTTCTCTCAAAAAAGGTGTTTCGTAAAAGTTTTTGATCATCGAATCGGCTTCATAATAGCCTTTGTAATTGTTTTCGGCATCTAAAACAGGAACGATTGTAGTGTTGTTTTTTGCAAAAACTTCAAGAACATCTAACAAAATCATATTCTCGCGAACAAAAAAACCTTCGAGCGAAAATTTATAATCCGAAATTTGTTTATCACAATCAAAATTTTCGGCTTCATTAGCACTCATATTTCCAATAAAAACATCTTGTTCTAAAACAGGAAAATGAGAAAAGTTAGATTCTTCAAAAAAACTTTGAACATCCAAAAGGATATCATTGCTTTTCAGGGCTTTATAGTCGTTGGCAATATAGTTTGTGATTTCTGTCATAATAAAAAAGATAAATACAACTCAAATAAATAAATTTTATTAAAAACTCCTTAAAATTACTTTGTATTTTTGTGAACAAATCTACTATAATAATCATCAAAAATTGTTCCAATGACAAAATTAAGTGTAAATATCAATAAAATTGCAACTTTGCGTAACGCTCGAGGTGGGAATGTTCCAAATTTGTTGCAAGTAGCTAAAGATATTCAACAATTTGGAGCGCAAGGAATCACAATTCATCCAAGACCAGATGAGCGACATATTCGTTACCAAGATGCGCGAGATTTAAAATTGGTTGTTTATACGGAATTTAATATTGAGGGAAATCCCTTGGAGCGTTCTTTCATGGATTTGGTTTTGGAGTGCAATCCAACGCAAGTAACTTTAGTGCCAGATGCTAATGACAATTTGACATCGAATGCAGGTTGGGATACCATAAAAAATAAAGATTTTTTAACCGAAATCATTCAAGAATTTAAGCAAAATAATATCAGAACATCCGTATTTGTCGATCCAGTTTTAGAAATGATTCATGGCGCAAAAATTATAGGCGCTGACCGAATTGAGTTATATACCGAAAATTTTGCGCATGAATACGGTATGGGAAATAAATTAGCAATTGAGCCTTATACAAAAGCAGCAGTTTTGGCAAACGAACTCGAAATTGGGATTAATGCTGGACATGATTTGAGTTTGGATAATATTCGTTTTTTTAAGGAAAATATTCCAAATTTATTAGAAGTTTCTATTGGACACGCGCTTGTTTCCGAAGCCTTGTATCTTGGTTTAGATAATGTGGTGAATATGTATTTGAATAAATTGAAATAAAATTTGGGCGTGACCACGCTTCCGTAAACTCCAGCGTGGTCGTGCTTTCCGCTAAATCCACGCAAAAAAGCGTGGGATATCGCTCCGATCACTCACGCAAACAAAATTGCGAACAAAAACTTAATTTTCTACAAAAAATGCTTTATTCAAAAATAGAAGGTCAATCCATTGTAGCAAAAGGCGAATCAAACTTAGTTAAACCGCTACTCATTCTTCATGGGTTTCTAGGAATGTCCGACAATTGGAAAACATTGTGTACGCAATATGCCAAAGAAGGTTTCGTAGTTCATGCTATAGATTTGCGAAATCACGGACGAAGTTTTCATTCAAGCGATTTTAGTTACGAAATAATGGTTCAAGATATATTTGAATATTGCCAAGCAAATGGGCTTTCTCATGTAGATCTAATCGGACATTCCATGGGTGGCAAAATAGCTATGTTATTCGCAACAACCCATCCAGAAATGGTCAATAAATTGATAATTGCCGACATTGGGCCAAAATTCTATCCACAACATCATCAAACTATCTTGGCGGGTTTGAATGCTGTTGATTTCTCTAAAAAACCAAGCCGAAACCAAGTCGACGAAATCGTAAAAAATTATATTCCAGATTTTGGAACCAGACAATTTCTTCTAAAAAATTTATTTTGGCAAACTCCAGAACAATTGGCATTTCGATTCAATCTCGAAGTCTTTAATGAAAAAATTGACGAAATCGGAAAAGCATTACCCTCAAGAAACATTTTTTCTAAACCTACACTTTTTATTCGTGGGGGAAACTCAAATTATATTTTAGAAGAAGATTTAGAAGATATAAAACAACATTTCCCATTAGCAATTTTAGAAACCATTCCAAACGTGGGGCATTGGCTACATGCTGAAAATCCTCAAATGTTTTTTGAAATGACATTAAATTTTTTAAAAATTAATACATTTACATAAAAAAAATGAAAACCATCTATCGAATTCTCATTACCGCAGTACTAGTAATCATCATTTCTCATTTCATGAAAGGAAGTATTACGCTTCAAAACGGCATTCAAACTTCCATTATTGTTGCAGTAGTTTTGGGTTTACTAAATGCTATTGTAAAACCAATTCTAGTTTTTTTTACTTTTCCAATAACCGTACTTTCACTTGGACTTTTTCTTTTGGTAATCAATGCAGCAATTATCTTGCTTTGTTCTCATTTTGTGACCGGTTTCAAAGTCGATGGTTTTGTGACTGCACTAATTTTTAGCATTATTCTATCGGTTTCGCAATCCATCATGTATAGCATCACAGATAATAAAAAATAGAGTTTTAAATTTGTAATAATTCTAAAAATTACCTACTTTTGCACCCAATTTCAGAAAATTTATCAAAATGGATATCAGAAGAATAGCAATCAACGAAGTTACAGAAATCATAGAAATAAATGTTTTTCATTCTGACTACAAAGGTCAAGTTGCGAAACGAATCAACGAAAAAATGCCTCTAGCAACCGTAAAAGGTTTTCGAAAAGGTGCCGTTCCAAAAGATTTAGTTGCTAAACAATATGGTGGCGAAATCAAAAAAGAAGAAGTAAAAAAAGTTGTTGATTTAGCACTAGAGCGTTTCGTAACGTCAGAAAAAATGAACCTTTTAGGAACGCCATTAGCCATCGAAAAAGAAATTTTCAATTGGGATCAAGAAAATCTTACCTTTCAATATGAAATTGGATTAGCCCCATTTTTTGCATTAGATCTTGAAGCGAAAACAGATGTAATCAAATATAAAATCGTTGCGGATGAAAAATTAGTAGATGAACAAGTTACTCGTATTCAAAAACAATTCGGGACACTTTCTCCATCAGAAACAATTGCTATTGACAGCGAAATTTCTGCAACTTTCGTAAACGAAATTGCTGGAATCAACAAAAGAACACCATTCGAATTATCAATTTTCAAGGACAAAGCAACAGCAAATCTATTTTTAGGTAAAAAAGTTGGCGACATTGTAACGGTAAATACACTAGGATTGTTTGAAGATGATCACAAACTAATGGATGTTTTCGAAGTACAACACGAAATGGTTCATACGTTAGCAGTCGATTTAACAGTAACTATCGAAACTGTCGATGCAGTAAATCAAGCAGAATTGAATCAAGAATTATTCGATAAACTTTTTGGAGAAGGAAAAGTTGCAACATTGCCAGAACTAAGAGCTAAAATTAAAGAAGACGCCGAGGCTCAATTCGCACAATCTTCAGAACAAAAACTAATTGATGACGTAATCGGAAATTTAATAAAAAATACAAAATTCGATTTGCCAAAAGACTTTTTAATCAAATGGTTGCAAACCGCAGGCGAAAAAAACCTTACCAGAGCCGAAGCCGAAGCCGAATATAATCGTTCAGAAAACGGACTTCGTTATCAAATGATCGAAGGTCGAGCCATGGCACAAAGTGACATTAAAATCACTTTCGAAGATCTAAAAGCTTTTACTAGCAAAAATATTCGTCAGCAAATGGCACAATATGGTCAAGCAAATGCATCAGATGAAGAAGTCGAAGGAATCGTAGCAAGAGTTTTGTCAAACAAAGACGAAGTAAAACGTTTGTCAGAGCAAGTAACCAAAGACAAATTGATGCAATCGCTAGTCGAAAAAGCAAATCCAACAGAAAAAGAAGTAACCTATCAAGAATTTGTTAAAGAAATGTACGGAGAATAAATTTTCCAAAATATTATTATTATCTTTGAAGCGTCAGAAAAAAATATTTTTTTGACGTTTTTTAATTTGAAGCCAATTCAGTTATTTGTTTCGAAATAAAAACAAAAAATTTACATCTATAACTTACAACTAATATGAACTACGGAAAAGACCCGAGAGCTGCGCTAGAACAGGCGAAGCAATTTCAAAAATACGCAACCAAACATCACGGAGTGAACGCCATGTATTACGACAAAATCGTAGCAGCCATGACTCCAACGAACATGACACCATATATCATCGAAGAACGACAGTTGAATGTTTCTCAACTTGACGTTTTTTCAAGACTAATGATGGACAGAATCATATTTCTAGGAACAGGAATCGACGATCAAATCGCAAACATCGTACAAGCACAATTATTGTTTCTCGAAAGTGCAGATGCAACAAAAGACATACAAATTTATCTAAATTCACCAGGCGGTAGTGTCTATGCAGGACTCGGGATTTACGATACGATGCAATACATCAAACCAGATGTAGCGACAATTTGCACCGGAATGGCAGCATCCATGGGAGCTGTTTTGTTGTGTGCTGGAGCAAAAGGAAAACGTTCAGCATTGCCCCATTCGCGAGTAATGATTCACCAACCATCTGGAGGAGCCCAAGGCGTAGCA
Source organism: Bacteroidota bacterium (assembly GCA_043779445.1). Classification (GTDB taxonomy): domain Bacteria; phylum Bacteroidota; class Bacteroidia; order Flavobacteriales; family Flavobacteriaceae; genus Flavobacterium. The sequence goes on along the minus strand of JAYWEG010000229.1, from coordinate 1,303 downwards.
ACCGATATGGAAATCAACCTTCGCGAAATGTTGAAACTAAAAGACGAATTATACAAAATAATATCACACCACTCTGGTCAAACATTCGACCGAGTTCACAAAGATTCCGAACGTGATTATTGGATGATTGCTGACGAAGCTAAAGAATACGGAATGATTGATGAAGTGTTGAGAAGATAATCCCACCAAATCTCCTTAAGGGGAGGCTTAAAGAATATTAATAAACTAACACCTAAAGCCCTTCCTTTGGAGGGGTTGGGGAGGAAAAAATGGCAAAAGAAAAATTAGAATGCTCCTTCTGCGGAAGAAAAAAACCCGAAACCAATTTATTGATTGCAGGAATCGATGCGCATATTTGCGATAAATGTATTGAACAAGCCAACGGAATTGTGGTTGAGGAACTAAAATCAAGCGGAAGAGTAAAAATCAATCACGATTTAGTTCTAAAAAAGCCAAAAGAGATTCGTGCTTTTTTAGACCAATATGTAATTGGACAAGATCAAACTAAGAAAGTAATGTCTGTAGCGGTTTACAATCATTACAAAAGATTAATGCAGCAAAATGACAATGACGAAGTAGAGATTGAAAAATCAAACATCATCATGGTTGGACAAACTGGCACAGGAAAGACATTGGTAGCAAAATCAATTGCAAAAATGCTCGATGTTCCTTTGGCAATTGTTGATGCAACCGTTTTAACAGAAGCAGGTTATGTTGGTGAAGATGTCGAAAGTATTTTAACGCGATTATTACAAGCTGCCGATTACGATGTTACAAAAGCCGAAAGAGGCATTGTATTTATCGACGAAATTGACAAAATTGCTCGCAAAGGCGATAATCCATCAATTACTCGTGACGTTTCTGGTGAAGGGGTGCAACAAGCCTTGTTGAAACTTTTGGAAGGAACCGTTGTAAACGTGCCACCAAAAGGAGGAAGAAAACACCCAGATCAAAAATTTGTTGAAGTCAATACTCAAAATATTTTGTTTATTGCAGGTGGTGCTTTCGATGGAATCGATAGAATTATTTCCAAGCGTTTGAACCGTCAAGCAATGGGTTACAACTCCTCCAAAAATTCCGATAATATCGACAAAGAAAATTTGTTGCAATATATAATTCCAAAAGACATCAAAGATTTTGGTTTGATTCCAGAAATTATTGGGCGTTTGCCTGTGCTTACACACATGGATCCTTTAGATCGTGATACTTTACGGGCTATTTTGACACAGCCAAAAAATGCTTTAATCAAACAATACAAGAAATTGTTTGCCATGGACGAAGTGGATTTTTCGATTTCTGACGA
>JAYWEG010000228.1:0-3423 GCA_043779445.1 Bacteroidota bacterium | reverse complement strand
AACAAAAATTTAAAATATTTCAATATTTTAAGTAAATAACTAGTTTATTTTAACTTTTTAAATAAGAAAATGAAACTTATTTAACCATTTTGATATTCATTGATTTTTTTTAAACATAATCAATCGCTATATTTGAAAATTATTTATTAAAATGGAAAATAAAAAAATTTATTTTGCTTCGGATCAACATTTTGGGGCTCCAACCCCTGAATTGAGTTTTCCTAGAGAACAAAAATTTGTCTCTTGGCTAGATGAAATTAAAAAAGATGCAGAAGTAATTTTTCTATTAGGCGATTTATTCGATTTTTGGTTCGAGTATAAAACAGTTGTCCCAAAAGGTTTCGTTAGAATTCTAGGCAAATTAGCCGAAATTAGAGACAGCGGAATTCCGATTTATTTTTTTGTTGGAAATCACGATTTATGGATGGACGATTATTTTCAAAAAGAATTGAATATTCCCGTTTTTTACGAAAATCAAGAATTTGTTTTTGGCAATAAAACTTTTTTAATTGGCCGTGGTGACGGAAAAGGTCCTGGAGATATGGGTTATAAAAGAATGAAAAAAGTTTTTACAAATACATTTTCGAAATGGATTTTTAGATGGTTGCATCCAGACATTGGTGTAAAATTGGCGCAGTATTTATCCGTAAAAAATAAATTAATTTCTGGGGATTCTGATGTGAAATTTCTTGGAGAAGAAAACGAATGGCTTATTTTATATTCAAAACGAAAACTTGAAACTAAACATTATAATTACTTAATCTTTGGTCATCGCCATTTACCAATGATATTTCCTGTTGGTGAAAATTCCGAATATGTGAATCTTGGAGATTGGATTGGGTATTTTACTTATGGTGTTTTTGATGGAACAAAATTTGAACTAAAAACGTTTGAAGACGAAAATCATAAAAATCAAGAAAAAACTTCCTTTAAAACTTCTAATGATTTAGGTTTTTTAAATCCATCAAGATGAAAGGTGTAAAAATCAATCAAAATTTTTAGTAATAGTTGTCTTTCTATAACCTGAAACGTTTTTTGGTCGTTATCAAACCTTAAATTAATTAATTTTTTAAATAAATTAGTTTCGTGCTCCGACAAAGAAGTAACAGCTTGAGATGATGAAAATTGACCTTCTTTTAATTCAAAAAATTTTTGGTCAAAATCAGAAGTATCTGGATAAAATCCTAGATATTTTGTGATTTCTAGCATTAGAATTAAATGAAAATTGACAATCTCAGAATGATTATCTAACCAATTTAAAGCTGTTTCTAAAAACATAAACAGATTTTCATTTTTCTCTTCTTCGTGAATGGAATGGTGTAAAACTTCGGAAACAAATAGTACAATCGTACTTTTATAAATGTTCGAATGAATGGAATGGAATGGTTTTGCTATTTTAATTTCCTTAAAATTCTCTAAAGTTCCTTTGTTTTTATGAATGGCTTCAATGTCAAGAATCGTCAGTGGTTGAAAATAGGCAATTTTTTGATTTGATTTTTTGGATGAAAAAGCATCACGAACAAAATATGATTTTAACCCGTCAGAAAGTGTGAAACATTTTACAATTAGACTTTTTTCTTGAAATTTAAGAGTTGAAATAACAATTGCTCGGGTTTTGACTTGCATTTTTAAAGTTATAAATTAAAAATGATTAACGGATAATCATTACTTTTTTAACCTTAGTTTCAACACCATCTTGCGCAGAGATAAAAACCATGTACACTCCGGAGGCCACTTTGTATTTGCCAAAAGCGGTGGTATCCCATTCAATGGTTCCTCCTTCTGATGTGGTTTCATAAACTAAACTTCCTTCAATATCTGTGATTTTAACCGTAGCTTTATCAAGTAATCCACTAATTTTTACGGTGTCTGTAAATTCTGGACGAACCGGATTTGGATAAATATATACATTTTCTAAATCATTACTCGCCTTGGTCGAAACTCCTCTAAAGGAAATCATCCCTTTTGAGGTTGCAAAAAAAACTTCACCAGTTTCTGAATCAATATCAACATCTAAAATCGAATTGCTTGGCAACGGCGAATTAGTTTCTGTAAAATGATAAATTGTTTTTTGTCCATTTGGCGAAACTAAAAATACTCCAGAATTTTCCGTCGCAACCCATTTTCTATTCGCACCGTCCACTACAATATCAGTAATAGATTGTTCAAAAAACAGTTCTTGTGCAAGATTTTCTTCAAGAATAATAATTGAATTCGATTTTATTTGCCCTGCTGATAAAAAACTATCAATATTGGGAACTACTCTCAATCCGCTGATGGTACCAATCCAAAGTTGGTTTTTGTTATCTAGAGCCACAACTCTTGCATCTACATTTGGAAGGTTACCAACATCCGCACCTTGATAAATAATTTTGGTAACATTACCATTTTCGTTATAACCCACAACTCCATTAGCACTGGTCGGAAACCATTTGGTATTATTTTTGTCAATAACTATATTACCAACGTTATTGAATGCTGGAGTAATTATTCCAGGAATTGTGATGCCTTGCCAAGTCCCATTTGTTTTCAAAACATGTAACAATTTTGGATTTAAACTATTCGAAACCCACAGATTTCCTGTTTTGTCGAATGCTGTACCATTAACTCGATCATCAATAAAAGAGGGTGGTGGTGGTGGACTATCTATAGCTTGCTGAAGTGTACTATTGTTTTGATCGTATAAAATTGTTGGGGTTACACCTTCCACTTTTAGTAATCCTGAAAAAAAAGAACTAATATAAACCTGATTTTTATTTGTTGGATTGATTGTAATTTTTGTTAATGCTCTTGCTCCAAGAACGTTTGAGAATGCAATGTTATCCCAATAATTATTGATTAATCGACTAAAACCATATTTGTTTGGTTGATAAAAATTATTGGGTTGAAATTGGTTATAACGATAAGGATCGTATCCGCCATCATACCCGCCATAAACTGCATATAAGTTATTTGGCGACGATGTTAACCCAAAAACAACATTTCGTAATGGTCCATTTGGGGTTGGATTTTCTAGAACGGTGGTATTTGATGTTGTTGTGGAATAGAGTCCATTTTCTAAAGTTCCTATAAAAATTGAATTGTTAATTTGGGTAGCACAGGTGAACTGAACCGGAACAGGAATCGATGAAATATCAACTTGACTCGTTACAAATAATAAATTATTAAATATCACAACTTTTGACGCCGTAGTACAAATTAGAGTATCTTTGAAAACTCTAAAATCAACTATGGGTTGAAATGTGGTATAAAAAAGAGTTGGCACAGTTCCAGCAAATTTATAAATAGTATTATTCGAATATGCTGCCACAATTTGATTGTTTAGGGTTGCAATTCCCACACTAAAACCAGCATTAAAAACGTTCCATTGGCTAAAATCATTTAAATTTGGATTAGATAAATCACCGATTTTTATGCCACTTC
>JAYWEG010000227.1:0-8523 GCA_043779445.1 Bacteroidota bacterium | reverse complement strand
GACGGAATGGAAGCTTGCGAAGCCATAAGAAAAATCCCAGAACTAAGCGATGTTATTATTACTTTTTTAACCGCAAGAAGCGAAGATTATTCTCAAGTTGCAGGATTTGATGTTGGCGCAGATGACTACATCTCAAAACCAATAAAACCCAAATTATTAGTTAGCAAAGTAAAAGCATTACTACGAAGGCTAAAAGACGAACAAATAAATTCTGAAACTTTGAATGTTGGAGGAATTGAAATTAATCGCGAAGAATATAAAATTATAAAAGACAAACTAACAATTGTCTTGCCCAGAAAAGAATTCGAATTATTCTATTTGCTGGCATCGAAACCAGGAAAAGTTTTTAAACGGGATGAAATTTTAGACAAAGTTTGGGGCAGCGAAGTCATTGTTGGCGGACGAACTATCGATGTACATATACGTAAACTTAGGGAAAAAATTGGTGAAGATTTGTTTGTGACCATAAAAGGTGTTGGATACAAATTCGAGATATAATTTATTTACAATAAAATGTATTTTTAATAAAACAACGGCTTTTTGGTGATGCTAATTTTTCTTAAATTAGCAAATACAATTCGATTATTCTAAAAATTTATGACTGTTACAAAAACATATAAGTTTGCCATAATTTCTGCAATTTATATTACAATTTTTGCAAGCGTTTTTTTGTGTTTGATACTATTTCTTATTCTAAATCTTAGTTTTATCGAGATTCTGAAAGTTTTTTTGGTATTTTTGGTAATGATTTATTTGTTTACACTTTTTGTGTTACAATATAGAACGGAAAAATTTATTTTTAGACGTGTGAAAAAACTCTATGATGAAATTTCGTTTCTAGATTCAAGAATGTTACTCAACCACACATCTAACACCGATTTGTCTCAAATAACGAATCAAGTGCAACAATTTGCCTCCGACAGGAAATTAGAAATTGAAACGCTAAATGAGCGTGAGGCTTTTAGAAGGGAGTTTATTGGTAATATTTCTCACGAACTCAAAACACCCCTTTTTACCGTTCAAGGATATGTATCTACTTTGCTAGAAGGAGCCGTTAAAGACAAACTACTCCGAAAAAAATATTTAGAAAGAGCAGAAAAAGGTGTCGAAAGATTAATTTATATTGTAGAGGATTTAGATACAATTGCTAAACTCGAAATGTCCGAAGAAAAACTCGAAATGATTCCTTTTGATATTGTAATTCTAATGCAAAACGTAATGGATTTACTCGAAATGAAAGCAACCAAAAAAGACATTACTTTAACTTTTGATGATAAATATTTTAAACCAATAATCGTTTTGGGTAACATCGATAAAATTCAACAAGTATTGACAAATCTTATAGAAAATTCTATAAAATACGGAAAAATTAGTGGTTATACCGAAATTGGTTTCGAAGAAATCATCAATAATAGAATTTTAATAAGCGTTAAAGACAATGGCGAAGGAATAGAAAACCAAAATATTTCTAGGCTTTTCGAACGTTTTTACAGAGTTGATAAAAGCGGTGCACGATCAGAAGGCGGTTCTGGACTTGGTTTAGCAATCGTCAAACACATCATTGAGGCACATAACGAAAAAATATTTGTTGATAGTACCTACGGAAAAGGATCGATGTTTTCGTTTACACTTCAAAAAGTAAATATTATTAATTAACGATTTCAAAAATCTCAAATAATTTTTTCCAATCAATATTATTTTCTGGGGTTTGTATTCCCTTATAAAAATCAATTTCTAACAAATTTCCTATTCTAAAATCGTCTTGTTTTGCAAAAGGAAACAATCCGTTTCGTTTGAGTTTTTTAGCAAGGTATTCTTGTTCGAATTGTCCAGGAGTAGGGATTAAAAATGCTTTTTTTCCTAGTTTGGCCAAGTCCATAATTGTAGTGTAACCAGATCGACAAAGCACGAATTCACTTTCGTTAAAAGCAGTTTCGAGTTCTTTAGAATTCATGAAATTAACAAAAGTAACATTTTCAATTTCCTCAATAATTTGATGTTTTTCAACGATTCCTTTAATGAAAATAACATTACCTTTAAATTTAGCAACTTCAATAATTAACTTTTCTTCCAACATAGTTCGTTGCGGTTCTGGTCCAGAGAGCAAAACCATTAACTGATATTTTTCTCTCAAATATCTTGCCTCTAATCTAGAAAGAGGGCCAATATATTTTAAGTTCAAATTAGAATCTTTTTTTAAATGACCTAATTTCCCTGTCAAATTAGGTTTTTCTTTAAAGTCTGGAACCCAACATTCATTAAATTTTTTAATAATATTTTGATGTAATTTTGTAGTAATCCAAGACGTAGTTCCCGTTAAAACATTTAATTGATGGGTAATGAAAACCGACGGAACCTTTTTGCATTGAACTCCCAGTCGATTATCAGAAATTATTCCCGATAAATTATATTCCGCAACCCAATTCTTTACCATTTTTTTTTCTTCAAGAATTGCAGCAATCATTTTAGGACTGTTTTTAATCATCTTCCATTTAAAATTTTTGCCGTTTTTAGCATATTCTATTTGGTAGGATGGCAATTCGAGAGTTTGTAAATCAGGGAATTCTTTTCGAAGCATTTCTAAAGCAACACCATCAGAAGCCAATATTGGATTAAAATTTTGTTCCAACAACCCTCTAATAATTGGAATGCATCTTGTTGCATGACCCAAGCCCCAATTGAGAGGCGCCACTAAAATATTTTTTTTCATTATGTTATTTCAATATTGACATGAATTGATCCGCCAATTGATTTTCATATTCAAAATCAAAATCATCTTCCTTTAATTCAAAATCATCTGGATTGTATTTATAAATTTTCCATTTTTTATGGTTATATTCTAAAGATGTCAAGTTTTCGATCCAATCGCCAGAATTCAAATACATAGTCTTGCCTTTTGGAGTTTCAGTCAATTCCATTTTGGGTTCATGAATGTGTCCGCAAATAACATAATCGTATTTTTTTTCGATTGCTAAATCTATACAAATATTTTCGAAATTAGATATAAATTTAACCGCAGATTTGACATTGTCTTTTATTTTTTTTGATAACGAATAGGGTTCTTTATTCATTTGTTTTAAAATCCAATTCAAAAACCTGTTGATTAAAATTAAAAAATCATAACCCCAACCACCCAATTTTGCAAACCATTTTGCATGATTAATAGAGGCATCAAAAACATCACCATGAAAAACCCATGCTTTTTTTCCGTCTAATTCGAGAACTAATTTATTGATTAAATTCAGATTTCCGATGTGTAAATCAGTAAATTTTCTCAAAAATTCGTCGTGATTTCCTGTCAAGTAGTAAATTTTTGTTCCTTTGGTGCTCATCGAAATGATTTTTTTAATCACTTTGAGATGGCTAGCAGGAAAATAAGATTTTCGAAATTGCCAAATATCAATGATATCACCATTTAAAATTAAAATTTTAGGTTTTATACTTGATAAATACTGGGACAATTCGTTAGCATGGCAACCAAAAGTTCCAAGATGTACATCCGAAATTACAGCAACTTCTAATTTTCTTTTTTTCAAAATAAAGTTTTTTCAAAGTTCTGACAACAATCTTGTGTAATAGTTATTTAAACATTATCAAAAGGTAATTTTGATTTGATTTTAATTCCTTAAATTTGCCAAAATAAAAAATCTTGTGGGAAGCAAAAATAAATTAAAACGATTTGGAGAAAACGAAACATTTGATAACGTTTTTCAACCTTCGAGAGAAGATATCGTTTCGGGGGATTTCGGAATGAAAGGAAATTGGAACACCAAATTTTTCAAGAATTCTAACACAATTGTCTTGGAGCTTGGTTGTGGAAAAGGCGAATATTCTGTTGGGTTAGCAGCAAAGTTTCCAGATAAAAACTTTGTGGGAATAGACTTGAAAGGTGCCAGATTTTGGCGTGGAGCAAAAACTGCAATAGAAACAGGGTTAACAAATGTGGGGTTTGTTCGTATGCAAATTGAATTGATTGACAAAGTTTTTGCCGAAAATGAAGTCGATGAAATTTGGATTACTTTTCCAGATCCACAAATTAAATACAAACGTACCAAACACCGAATGACAAACTCAGAGTTTTTATTGTTGTATAAAAAAATCTTGAAGCCAAACGGAATTATGAATCTCAAAACCGACTCAGAATTTATGCACGGTTACACACTTGGAGTGTTGCATGGTGAAGGTCACGAGGTTTTGTATGCAAACCATAATGTGTATGTAAATGAAGGATCGCCAGAAGAAGTTACTTCGATTCAAACCTTTTATGAAAATCAATATTTAGCAATAAACAAGGCAATAACTTTTATTAGATTTAAAATTAAATAAACAAATATACTATTGAATACTATTTTACCTATATTGTTTGGAATTTTAGTTGCATCAATTGGAGTCCTCCCTCCTGGATTAATTAATATGACTGCTGTAAAAATTTGTGTGAAAGACGGAAAAAATCGTGCTTTTATGTTTGTTTTTGGAGCGTTAATTGTTATATTTTTTCAAACGTTAGTGGCTTTGATTTTTGCTCGGTATATTAATGCTCATCAAGAAATTGGTCTTTTACTACGTGAAATTGGTTTTTTGATTTTCAGTTTATTAACGGTGTATTTCTTTTTATTTTCCAAAAAACCAGTCAATACAATTCAAAAAGAAATTAAAATAAAAAGTAAAAAAAGCCGTTTTTTTCTCGGAATGTTTATCTCCGCAATTAATTTTTTTCCAATACCATATTATGTTTTTATGAGCGTAACTTTGGCCTCTTTTGGATATTTTAACTTCAATGAAATTTCGATTTACATGTTTACCGCGGGAGTAGTTTTTGGTTCGTTTCTAGTTTTTTATTTATATCTTACTTTTTTTAAAAATTTGGAAACTAAAACCACATTCATGACAAAAAACATAAATTACATTATTGGTTCAATAACTGGTTTTGTTGCTTTTACAAGTTTAATTTATATTGTCAGAAATCATTTTAATGGCTAAAAAATGGAAGCAAATTTTTTTGAACGAGTCTACGCAGTTGCACGACAAATTCCATTCGGAAAAGTAACTTCGTATGGCGCAATTGCAAAAGCTTTAGGCACGGGTCGCTCGGCAAGAATGGTTGGTTGGGCAATGAATGCAAGTCATAATTTAGAAGATGTTCCTGCGCACCGAGTAGTTAATCGAAAAGGTTTGTTAACAGGTAAACATCATTTTGATGGAACTAATTTAATGCAACAATTGCTCGAAAGCGAAGGAATTGTTGTCATTGATAGTCAAATTCAAAATTTGGAATCAGTTTTTTGGAGTCCGAAAATTGAGTTATAAAAAAAGCGATATTTTTTAACATCGCTTTTTTTATCTGATTTGGGTTTTACCTATTCATACACAAACCGTTCAAATGTTTTTTCGAAAGTTTTGAATGTTGGCTCATTTTTTTTGTAGAAATCTAGATCTTTTTCTTCTTTGGCAACATTCAATAAACCTCTAAACAATTCTATCGAGGTGTAAATGTCCGAACCAATCGTGTTTTGCAATTTTGGATTTAAACTACTATAAAATTTTAGATTTTCTTTATATTTATTCATTAAATCCGTGAGCAATTGTCGTGCTTTTTCAGTTTTTCCGAGTCTATAATATCCTTGGGCAAAAGGTTCCACAGAGGTGTAATTTCCAGATAAATTCAATGGCATTTTTGCCATGGCTAATTCAATAACTTGCAACGCTTTTTCGTTTTTACCCTCCAAAATCAATTGATCCATCAATCGACCCATCGTATTTCTATAGTAATAACTTTCTCTTCGAGTTTCTGTATCATGATAGATCGAAGGTTTTTCGCCATTTCCCCAAGTCCATTTCATGACCGTTGCAAAAAGTTTTTCTGAATCAATTTGACCCATCTCAATCATACTTGCATCTTTCGCTAAAGGCGTTTTAATTGGAACTAATTTATATACCAATCCGTCTTGCTGCAAATAATCTTTCATCCAAAGATAATCTCCGTCGTCTGAACTTCCAGAAGCAAAGTAAATTGGACGCTTCCAGTTGTTATTCGCGACAATATCTAACATCATGAGTCGATTTTTATATAATTGGCGATCTTTGAGATCAATATCAATAAACGGAACAATCGAATCGAAATATTTTGGACTTACTACTTTATTTTTAATAATAGTTGCTTTATCAACAGGAATTCTGATTTTGTCTGTTGGATAAAAATGAATTTTTTGTCCATTTTGAAGTGTAATCATTTTTCGATCATCGTCAGAGGCTATAAAGTCTAAAAATTGTCGAACATCAACTCGTTCTTCGGTTAATTTACGTTCAATGGTTATATCTAATTTATCTCCAACATATTGATTATGCGTAAACGAAATTGGAGCACCATCTGACTCATAGGTTTTAGATTTTACTTGATCGATGTTCCAATGCGTCATAAACAAACTCGTGTTAATGAGTTTTACATCGGTTCTGTAATGCTCAACTTCTTGTGCATACCATAGGGGAAAAGTATCGTTATCGCCGATAGTAAATAGAATTGCATTTTTATCGCACGAATCTAAATAGTTTTTTGCCATGGCAACTGCTGTATATTTTCCAGAACGGTCATGATCGTCCCAGTTTTGAAATGCCATTAGAATTGGAGCCGATAACAAACAAACTCCAATTGCTAGTGGAGCAGATATTTTAGGTTGTACAAATGATTTTATAAAATCGAAAATAGCATAAACACCAAAACCAATCCAAATTGCAAATACATAAAAAGATCCAACAAGTGCATAGTCACGTTCTCGAACTTCGAAAGGGCGTTCATTAAGATATATTTTTAAGATTAAACCCGTAAAAAGAAAAAGAACTAATAAAACATAAAAACTTTTTAAGTCTTTTTTTGCGTTGTAAAAAAGTCCAACTAAACCCAAAATTAAAGGTAAAAAATAATATACATTTCTTGCTTTGTTGTTTTTTGCATCCGTTGGAATATTATCTTGTGAGCCCAAATGTAAGTTGTCTATAAACGAAATACCGCTGAGCCAATTTCCTTCTAGAATATCGCCATGACCTTGATCATCGCCTTGTCTACCAACAAAATTCCATAGAAAATATCGAACATACATATACCCGAATTGATATTCGAACATAAAACTTATATTGTCAAAAGTCGATGGTTTTTCAACAATTAAGTACTCTTTATATTGTTTTAAAAAACGAATTACTTGATCATTCGAAATATCCCCTTTTGCATAAACCGTTTTAAATTTATTGATGTTTTTTGCAACCTCTTCTCTCACTTGATTTGTTGCTTCTGCTAACTCATCTTCGGTTAATTTTTCTGGATCAATATCATATTGTGGTAAATCTTCGGCATAGTCATAATTTGGATTTAACTTAAAAGACAATGGATCACAATATTCCATGTAATTGGTCGCTTTTTCTTCGCTCCACATTCTTGGTAAAATTGCCTTGTGTCCATCGCCTGAGTTTTGCTTGGCGTTTTTAAAGTTATTTACGATTTCGTATCTACCCGTTTTATAATCTCTTTCGTAGTTTGGTTTGTCATCAGAATAGGGATTATCTTCGTCTAAACCCGCAAACATATCGGTAAATTGTGTACCGTAGAACAATGGATTTTCGCCATATTGTTCCCGGTTGTAATAGGCTAAAACTTCGGTAGCATCAGACGGTTTATTTTCGTTTATAACAGGGTTTGCATTGGCACGAACCGGAAGCATGATCCAAGTTGAAAAACCTATCAAAATAAAAAGAATACAAAGAACCATAGTATTTGCATGAACAAATCCTTTTTGTTTTGTAATCTTCAATCCATAAAAAAATAAAGCAATAATAAATAACGTAAAAATGATGGTTCCAGAATTAAATGGTAATCCGATAGAATTGACCATAAAAATCTCACTAGAAGCAAACAAACTCATAGTTAATGGTAGTAATAATTTAAAAATAAATAACAAAACTGCCACTACTGCAATATTTGCAATAATAAAATTTTTAATGGTTATAGTCTTATAATTTTTAAAATAATACAACAATCCAATAGATGGAATAGTCAATAACGCCATAAAATGCACTCCAAAAGAAAGTCCAACTACCAATGAAATCAAAACTAACCAACGATTACCTCGTGGAGTATTCATGTCTTGTTCCCAGCGAAGTCCTAAATAAAACAGTAACGAAATTAGCAAAGTAGCCATGGCATATACTTCGGCTTCAACGGCGTTGAACCAAAAGCTATCAGAAAAAGTTAGGGTTAACGCACCCACAAATGCACTTCCTAAAATGACAATATATTCGTTTTGTTTTAAATTTGTGAATCTAGAAATTAATGTTTTGAGAATCATTGTTGAAGACCAAAACAAAAATAAAACTGCGAAAGCACTAGAGAAAACAGAGGTCATGTTAACCATTAATGCGATATGTTCTTTATCGAAAGCAAACATGGCAAAAAACGCTCCAATCATCTGAAATAATGGTGCTCCAGGCGGATGTCCAACTTCGAGTTTTGCAGCTGTAGCAATGTATTCGCCACAA
>JAYWEG010000226.1:0-8529 GCA_043779445.1 Bacteroidota bacterium | reverse complement strand
CCATTGGAGCTGGGGCGTTAGGTAACAATGCAACGGGTTTTTATAACACATCTATTGGTACTTATTCAAATATTGGTGGAGGTAATTTTGATAATTCTATTGCCATTGGAGATGCTGTAACTTATACAGCAAGCAATCAAGCGCGTATTGGCGATGTTAGTGTAAATAGTATTGGAGGTTATGTAAATTGGACTAATATTTCTGACAAGCGTTTCAAAAAAGACATTCAAAATAATGTTCCCGGTTTGGAGTTTATCAAAAAATTGCAACCCGTAACCTACCATTTAGATATAGAATCTATTGCTAGTTTCATGAAAACACCAGAAAATTTAAGAAAAAAAGACAACGAACTATTAAAAGGTAAAATGCTTCAAACCGGTTTTATTGCTCAAGACGTAGAAATTGCTGCCAAAGATCTACATTTTGATTTCAGCGGTGTTGATGCTCCAAAAAACGATAATGATTTTTATGGTTTACGCTACGCAGAATTTGTTGTGCCACTAGTTAAAGCGGTGCAAGAACAACAAGAAATTATTGAAAATCAGAATAAAAAAATTCAAGATTTAGAAAAAAGACTGCTTCATCTTGAAGAAAAATTACAAAAATAAGAGTTTCATGTTAGTTTTTATTTGAAAAAGGGTTGTTGGGAGGCAACCCTCTTTTATTGTATATTTTTTATACACTTTGTCTAAATTGTTGTAAAGTGTTGAGATTTAAGTCCTTAATTTTAAAAATTTAACATTAAAAATTAATTTTCTAATACTTTTTTTTTAATTTAGACGTTTAGTTTTTATATGTAAGAATATTATGGGAAATACTACACTATCAAGACGGCAATTATTTAGCAAAATAAAAGAAAATTTCTCCAATAGAGCGTCAGAAAAAGATCCTTTATTCGAAAAATATTCAAGAAAAATATTCAACGGAAGGCGCTATTCTCCAGCAAATGAAACAGAAGTTAATTCTGATTTTTCTAGAGTAGTACCCATATCGAGCGGACTTGCACCATACACTGGAACATGGTCTACGCGTGAAGCCTTGCACTTAACAAAAAGAACAGGTTTTGGTTTCAAAAAAGTAAATATCGATACGCTACAAAACCTATCAATGAATGCGGCAGTGGATTTAATTTTAAATGTGAGCACAACTCCTCCTAGCCCACCTGTTAACTTCTATCAAAATCAAAGACCAGATGAGAACGGAATCCCTTATGGTGCCGATTGGACCAACAATGCTTTCTCTGGTTATGATATTGGAAATGATTCAAACTACGACAGAACTATTAGTTTGGCATCTTGGTCGACAGGACTTGCCCTAAATCAAGATATTACCATTCGCGAAAAAATGACTTTGTTTTGGTATCATTTTATTCCGATTGATTTTGATGCTGTTCGACAATCTTCTAACCCATATAGCGGGACAAACTCAGCAAGAATTTGTTATAAGTACATGAAAATGTTTCGAGATAATGCCACTGGTAATTTCAAAACATTAATTCGCAACATGGCAACGCAACCCGCTATGATGTATTATTTGAATAATCAATCAAATACCAGAACTGCTCCTGACGAAAATTTTGCTCGAGAAATCATGGAACTTTTCACGTTGGGTAAAGATGTCACCCCTGCATACACACAAGAGGATGTTATTCAAGCTGCAAAAGTGCTATCTGGGTGGAGAGTTGAAAATTTAAACACAAATACAGAGTCAACCAATTTTGTATTGAGCAAACACGATTTGTCTAACAAACAATTTTCGGCATTTTTCAATAATACCGTAATTCCAAGTTCTGGAGCAGCAGAACTAGATTTGTTTATTGATATGATTTTTTCTAAATCTGAAATTGTTTCTAAATACATTTGCCGAAGATTATATCGATTTTTTGTTTATTATGACATTGATGCAAGTATCGAAACGAATGTAATAACTCCACTAGCACAACATTTTGTAAATAATAACTGGAACATACTGCCAGTTCTCGAAAAACTTTTTAAAAGCCAACATTTCTATGACATGGCAAATAGAGGCGTTTTCATTAAAAGTCCTTTTGATATTATTCTTGGAAGTATGCGAACTTTTAATATCAATTACAACGTTTCTGACCAAACAAACTATGAAGCTCAGTACGAACTTTGGAAAACTTTTTTCTATTTTCTTGGAGATATGGAGCAAACTATGGGAAGAGTGCCAAGTGTGGCGGGTTGGCAAGCATTTTATCAAAAACCTTCGTTTCACGAATATTGGATAAACTCCAATTCCATTCAGCGACGATATGGTATAATGCGATATCTTTTATATGGATTTGACAAAACTAACAACGGATTAACTACCCGATTAGAAATTGATGCAATTGCTTTTATTCAACAATTCGGAAATGCAATTTGCGAAGATCCAAATCTATTAGTCAACGAATGCATCAAATATCTTTTACCAATTGATTTGAGTTTGACTCAAAAAAATACAACCAAAACCCAAACATTACTTTCTGGACAATCTTCTGATTATTACTGGACAGGTGCATGGATTGATTATATTGGGACACCAACAAATGTTGGATTTAGAGATATTGTTAAAAACAGATTGAAGAATATGTTGTTAACTATTGTTGAATATGCTGAATATCAGTTAATGTAACTTTAATTATTCGTGAAATGGAAAGAAGAAAATTTTTAAAGACAACCGCACTGGTATCTGCTCCGCTACTGTTCAATCAAATACCAGTTCTAGCATCCTCTGATCTTAATAGTTCGAGTTTAAAAATGCTAGCAAATGCAGCGGTTGGTTGCGGAAAAATACTAGTTATCATTCAGATGAATGGTGGAAACGATGGGCTAAATACCGTTTTTCCAAGAGATCAATGGAGCAAACTCATTGCCGCAAGATCAAATATGTTGATGAACGAAAGTGATGTTTTGCCACTCAACAACAATCCATCTGCAGGTTTACATCCAGCCATGTCCGAAATGCAAAATTTGTATAACGATGGTAAAATGATGATTGTTCAAGGGGTTTCGTATCCAAATCCGAGTTTTAGTCATTTTAGAGCTACCGATATTTGGTTTACTGCCTCTCCTAGCGATATTACCTTACAAACTGGTTGGTTGGGACGCGCATTAGACAGTGTATATCCAGGTTTTCCTATTGGTTATCCCAATGCAGACATGCCAGATCCTTTGGCGATTCAAATTGGCTCAACGTTGCCATTTTCACTACAAGGTCCAACGATTAATTTAGCATATAGCGTTCCAAAACCCGAAGATTTGTTGAACGTAATTAATGCTACAACAGATCCAGCTCCAAATTCTGACTATGGAAACGAATTGACTTTTCTTCGATTGATGAAAGATCAAAGCAATATCTACCGATCAACCATTCAAACAGCATACAATGTTGCAAAACCACAATCCGCAGTTTATCCAACAAATAACAGTTTAGCAGATCAACTCAAAATTGTTGCCAAATTAATAAACGGAGGTTTACAAACTCCTATTTATATTGTAAACCATCCAAAAACACATGACACACATGAAGATCAGGTTTTGGCTTCGGATAAAAAACTAGGAAAACAAGCAGTAAATTTATCAATACTATCAAAAGCGATTGGAGCCTTTCAAGAAGATTTAAAAATTATTGGAAAAACCGATAAAGTTACCGGAATGACTTTTAGTGAATTTGGTCGAAGAATCAAAAGCAACGGAAGTTTGGGAACCGATCATGGATCTGGTGCGCCCGTAATCTTTTTTGGTGCTGCGCTAAACACTGGATCCCGAAATGTGAAAGGAACGGCACATCCAATTTCTGGAATGATCGGAACTTCACCAATTTTGCCTACCAATGCCACTGTTAACGATCAAGTTCCAATGCAGTTTGATTTCAAACAAATTTATTCGAGTATCATGCAGGATTGGTTGTGCATGTCCGAGCAACAGGCAACTGCGGTTTTGGGTGGTACTTTTGAAAAATTACCAATTTTCAAAACAGGAATTGATGTTCTGGTAGATGCTGGTTCTGATGATTTTGTAACTATTTATCCAAATCCAGTTACAGGAAATCAAATCAATGTTCAATTCAAAGATTTTATAAAATCGAACGTGAACATTACTATTTTTAGCATTCAAGGATCAAAAGTTTTTCAAGATATTTTTGCTGTTGATGGAAATGTTTTAAATTTCAACCTCAACACTTCTATTTCAACAGGAAACTATATTTTAGAACTCATTTATAACGAAACTAAATTTTATAGAAAATTGCTTTTTCAGTAAAAAACATAAAACTGTTTACTAAAATTATAAAGTATTTGATTAAATATAAAGAATTTTTCAAATATGAATTTATGAAAAAAAATTCTCAATTTATCATCTGACGCATTGAGAATTTTTTATTTGAATTTAGCTCGCATTAACCTTTTAACCAAGCATCTTTTAATTTTGTTTTGGTTACATCTGTAGATTGATAATTATTTGAATCTTCAAAAGTTAATTTCACTTTACCTTTGATAACTTTTTCTTGACCATCACGTTTTATTTTTAATGAAATTGAATCACCATCTTTCCAATAGCCATCAGTCAAAAAATATTCAATTATTGCTTCTCGATTAAAAGCTTTGTCGTTTATAGAGACAAATATATCTCCAACTTTTAGACCAAGGGATGTGAAAAAAATGGGTAAATCAGTTTCAGAAACAATTGAAAATTCATTATTCTCTTTATTCTTTAATATTTTGGCTTTCTTTCCTATCAAAAAAGGGTTTAAAGCCTTTTTAGCAAGGACTTTAGTTACTCCAACTTTATTAAAATATTCTTCATACGCTATTGGAGTTGTTCCTGCAACATGATTGGTAAGAAAATCCCCGACTTCGGGATAGGTTAGTTCTGTTATTTTGGCAAACAAATCAGCATCGTTGAACGCTTTTTTTGTTCCAAATTCAATAGAAAGTTTTTTCATTAAATCTAAAATTCCTCTTTCTCCTTTACTTTTTTCTCTGATAATGAGATCTAAACACATTCCGATCAAGGCTCCTTTTTCGTACACATTTTCATATTGGGATTTATATGGTTCAACAAGAACATTCGCACTCATTTTCGTGAAAGACATAGTATCATTTAAACTGTATGAATTATTGATTTTTTCTGCCATTCGTTTATAGAAATCGTCTTCGGAAATGAGTCCTTGATTTATCTGAAAAAGGTTGGCAAAATATTCGGTTACACCTTCATACATCCATAAATGTTCCGACATTTTTGGTGTGTCATAATCAAAATTCTGAATTTCTTGCGAATGAATCGTCAAAGGTGTTACGATATGAAAAAATTCATGAGAGACTACATCCTTCAAGGCTTCTGACAATCGCTCTACGCCCATTGACTCAGGCAAAACAACTGTTGTTGCTGTTGGATGTTCTAGAGCCCCTGCACCTCTGGCATCTGGTTTTTTGAATGTATCAGAAAGATAAATCAATACAGAATATTTTTTTGTAGCATTAAAATTTCCTAAAAATGTTTTCTGAGCAATCATAAAGTCTTTCATCTTTGGCGAAACCATTTCTGCTGTTATTTTTGAATTTGGCGAATAAACAGAAATTAATATATCCATTCCGTTGATACTGAAATTCATGTTATTTGGTGAGCAATACATAATTGGGTTTTCTACCAATTCAGCATAGCGACTAGTTTCAAAAACATCGATACTTTTGCTAATATCACCATCTATCATTGAGGTTGAACCAAACATAATTTCTGGATGTGAAATAGTCAAAACATAAGGGGTTTCTATATTTCCCGAAAAATTACCAACAAAACAATGTGTATTGATCAAATAATTATCTGGAGAAATATTAGATCCGACAGGAGAAAAAATTTTGTGTGTGGATTCAACATCAAAAGTATCATTTACCAAGTAGGTAATTTTTGTAGCTTTTTTTGCATTTGAAATCACCCAAGCATTATCACCTTTTTTAGTAGATACCAAAAGATTTCCTTTTGTGTCATAGGCCTTGAAATCCTCAATGAATTTTCCATAATCATCTTCAGAATAGGTACCTGGAACGATTTTTGGAAAACTATACACCACTTCATCAGTAGAAATAACTGGTGGAGTAACTGTAACCAAAACTTTATCATCGATTACATTGATTAAATCAATTGAAACTTTCACATTGTTAATCAGTTTTTCAACAACAACTGATTTTTGTGGCTCAACTGAAAATTTTTTGACAGATTTACAACTAAAAAACAAAACAGATAACGTTAAAGCAAGACATATTTTTTTCATTTTTATGTTTTTCAAATAAGTAAGTAAAAATATAAAAATGTTTAGACTAAAATTGAATTAAAAAGTCTTTTATTTTTAAAATCAAATTTTTAGAAACTGGCAAACTTGGATTGGAATAACTAGCCATATTTTCGGTGTTGTCGCCCTTAATTTCTTTGAAAAGATGGTTCATGTTTTCTATCAACTCCAATTTTGAGTTTGAATTAGCATCTTTTAATAATTTTGCATCATTTATAGAAACCTGAATGTCTTTTGTTCCATTGATAATCAAAACAGGAATATTGAGTTTTTTTATTTCAACTTGTGGATCAAATTTAAACCACGATACCAAATACGGTTGGACACTTGCTCTAAAAAGCATGGCTAGATTTGGATTTTTATTTTCGAATGTTTGACCTTTTTTTAGTATTTCTAAATCTGCATGAACTTCATCTTTCACCTCAGGCATTTGTTTTGCAATTTGCTCATTTAAAATCTGATCTGCAGATCTACCGGCACCAGCAAGCGAAATAAATCCATCGGCATTGTCTTTTGCTGCAAGCATTCCAACCAAAGAACCTTCGCTATGACCCGCAATAATAATTTTTTTGTATTTGTAATTTGCTCTAAAATATTTGATGATATCTAAAACATCATCAATATTATTTTGAAATAAATTTTTAGTTTCATCAATTTTTCCTGAAGCAATTTGTGCAATAATACTTTTGTCGAATCTAAAAACATCTGTTTTTGCATCTACAATTCCTTCTGCTAAAAACTTTAGAGAATTATTAACCATTCCTTTTTGGTTTCCGTTTCGATCGGTTGGACCTGAACCAGCAATAAATATGACCAAATTGGTTTTGTTGTTTTCCGATTTAGAAATTAGCGTTCCTTTAATTAATGGGTTAATCGTGATGTCAACACTTTCTTGAGCGGAAATAGATATTGAAAAAAAGGTTACGAATAGTAAAATTAAATTTTTCATGTTATTTGGAGTTTAATAGATTAATAGATTCTGTTGGATTTTGAACTTCAATGATGAGTTTTTTGAAACTCGAATTTTTTAGTTCTACAACAATTGAATTTTTAGGTTTACAAATATCCCAAAAATGACGTTCTCCGTTTTTGATGAATGTACCCGCGGTAATCAACCAAGGAATATAAGTTCCTGGCATTCTCCAGCCAATCCAAGAGTTTCTTTTTTCTTCTTTTTTGTAAGCATTTATTATGTTTTCTTTTTGAACAACAATTTTGTTTCTCAATGCCCAAATTTTATGAATTCCTTTAACTTTGAAAATAAATTCGTTTTCATTTTGTGTGATTTGTATCATGATTTTTTAGTTTAAATTGTAAATTATTGTTCTTGTAATTAGTTCTGCAATAACAATTCCAATGATAAAATAAAGTGTATGTTTACTTTCTTTAGCGTTTGTTGCAGTTTTAAAACCTTTAAATAATAGTGTTATACTCCAAATTAGTACAAGTAAGGAAACGATATAAAACACTACTATCAGTGGAGCATCAAAAATTAGATTTTCTTGTATTTTTCCAGTTTGCAATAAAATTTTGATTTTATTAATGTGTTGGAAAATCATTCCGTTAGAATTGAAAAAAATAGTACAATAAAATGGAATTCGGGCAACTAAAACGGTTATAAAAACATCTATAAATCGAGTTTTTGTGTTTATGATTTTCCCAATAAAAAATAATAGAATTGTAAACACAGAAATAATTATCAAAGATTGACTCAAAACAGTGATTGGAGTTATAGAGTTTGAATAATCTACTTTTAAAAATCCTATAAATTTCACATTATAATAAAAAGTAATCAAAAGCCCAATTATATTAGTAGCAATTCCAAAAATTAATAAAACAGTTTCTGAATATTTTTCAAAAGGGTTGAATAGTATTTTTTTCATTTTTTTATGCTTTAAATTTTAACGCATTAATTTTTTGAATAATATCATCGAGTTTGTTGCGAACCGTTGGATAACTATTGCCCATTTGCGAAGCCATTTCTTTGAGACTTCCGCTGGTTAAAAAAAATTGAAGAATAAAATTTTGCTCTTCTTCGGATACTTGCAGGAGTAACGGAAGTGAATAATTTCCAGAAACAGATGTGGAACAATTGTTGCACGCTAGTTGCGTGACCGAAAGTGGGTTTTCACAACTTGGACATTGAATAGGAAGTTTTGGTTGCATAATATTAAGTATTTATCATGCAAATATAAACAATGTTTATTAATATATTAATATTATTAATAAAAATTTTAATTT
>JAYWEG010000225.1:0-22289 GCA_043779445.1 Bacteroidota bacterium | reverse complement strand
ATTTTGATAGATTATCCAAATTATCTGTCAAAATTAATTCATCATTTATATCCATTCCAAGATTAATTTTTAGCATCTTTAAAGAAATTTCTCTTAATCTAGTGACGTTTTTTAAACTACTATTTACAGTTGCTTGTGTAATGGCAATTTGCTCAACAGCTTCTTGTTCGCCTAAACCGTTTTTGTAAATTTGATCGACATCGGTGTAGTTTTTTTCCAATATTTTTTTGTTGCTTTCTAGAATTTTAATACTCTCTTCGGACAATAAAACATTACCGTAAGTATTAATAATCATTTCACGAATTTCGACCTCGTTTTTCTTTTTGGCATTTACAAAATAGTTTAAATAGGCTTTAGATGCTTGTAATGCAACAATATATGATCCATCGAAAATTAATTGGCTTAACGATAAACTGGCTGATGCGTTCTGTTTGGTTCCAAAAGCAACTTCAGCAAAAGTTCCAGCAGGTCCGCCAAAAACTTCGGCTGGAATTAGGGATTTTGGCAATACAATATTATTTTGATATCCTATATTTCCATTTATTTGTGGCAAACCCATAGCGGTAGTCTCCCATTTTTTTTCTTTAGAAATTTCAATATCACGACTGGCATTTATCGATTTGTAATTGTTTTTTATGGCGAAGTCGATAGCTTGTTGCAGCGAAAAACTAAAATTTTGTTTCGCAGGATTTTGTGCATTTGACGCGATAGAAAAAATTATTATTATTGTATATATTCTTTTCATTACAGATTATGATTTGATAATTGTTGTTTAAGTTCGGCTAAACCTTTTTGAGTTGCGATTGCATTTGTATGATAAATTAATGCTGATAATTCTAATTGATAAACTTCTCGTTCGGATTGAAAGGTTTCATTTATTCCAAAAATTAACATATAATAAAATAAAACTGTTTCTTTAATATTGATTTCAGATCTATAATATCCTTGTTGAATTCCGTGAGTTATATTGTGAGTAAAAATCTCTTTACATTGAATTGATTCTTGTTGATGCACCTTTTGATAAATCGCAGGATAATGTTTTTTTAATTGATAAATTGGCGAATCACCATCTGACTTAAACATTTCGTTAAACATTTCTCTAATAATAAAATTTTCTTCGACCGCATTTTTATTCAAATTAAAGATAGATTGCATTTTATCGTGTATTTCTAAATGAACATGATTCACACCGGCCTCAATAAGTGCTTCTTTATTTTCAAAATGTTTATATATGGTTTTTTTTGAAATACCCATTTTCGCCGCAACATCATCCATCGTTACGCTCTTAAAACCGAGTGTAATGAACATTTTTGTAGCTGTTTTGATAATTTCTTCCATGTATTTTAAATAATTTAACACAAAGATAAATCGGAAACTTTGAATACCAAAATAGTTTCCAAAGTATTTGCATAAATTTAACATAACAAAAAGTTGGGGTTTCTAGTTTCTAGGTTCTGAAATTTAAAATTCCTATTTTTGTACTCATTAAAACTCATATCCCACAACTTACAACCCACAACTAAAGAAAATGCACTCCATATACCAATATCAAGAATTTATTTCGGATTATTTACTGACACAATACGAAACTAAAGAACCAAGAAATCTTTACGAACCAATACATTACATCATGAAATTGGGTGGCAAAAGAATGCGTCCAGTTTTAACATTAATGAGCGCCGAAGTTTTTGATGCCGATTATAATTTGGCTTTGCCTGCAGCTTTGGCAGTCGAAGTTTTTCATAATTTTTCGTTGGTTCACGATGATATTATGGACGACGCACCTTTGCGAAGAGGCAACGAAACGGTGCACGAAAAATGGGATGTTAATACTGCAATTCTTTCAGGCGATGCCATGCTGATATTGGCGTATCAATATTTCGAAAAATATACTACAGATGTTTTTAGAGATTTAGCAAAATTGTTTAGCAAAACGGCTCTAGAAGTTTGCGAAGGGCAACAGTGGGATGTCGATTTTGAAACCCGTGACAATGTTTCTATTTCGGAATACCTAAAAATGATTGAATATAAAACTGCCGTTTTGGTCGCCGCTGCAATGAAAATGGGAGCAATTGTTGCCGAAACTTCTATTAAAAATGCCGAATTGATATATGATTTCGGATTAAACCTCGGTTTGGCTTTTCAACTTCAGGACGATTATTTGGACTGTTTTGGAAATCCAGAAACCTTTGGTAAACAAGTTGGTGGCGATATTATTGAAAATAAAAAAACCTATTTGTACCTGAAAGCAATCGAATTTGGATCGGTATCAGAAAAAGAACAATTGCTACATTTATTTTCAATTCATCCGAAGGATAATTCCAATAAAATCGAATCAGTTAAAGCAATTTTTAATTCTTCGGGTGCATCAAATGCAACTCGTCAAGCCATTCAAGATTTTACTCTTAAAGCATTTGAAACTTTACAAAACATAAGTATCGATAACGAAAAGAAAGATGTTTTGCGTTCGTTTGGCGAAAATTTAATGGGAAGAAAGGTTTAAAAAAATGTAACTTCAATTTTCAACTTCAAAAATCAATATCAATTTTGAAGTTGATTTTGAAATTTGGAATTATATCTTGATAATATGAATTTTATAACTCCAATTACTCCCGATTTATTACTTTCTGAAGCAGAAAGAGAAAACCTATATCTAAAATTAATAGACCAAATTAATAAGGATTTTAATTTGGCTAATGAACGATTGGATTTACCGATAAGTATCTCTCCCGATGAATTAAAAATTCAGTTACACGAAAAAATATATCGTATGATTCAAAATAAATTTGCCGAATATCTGAATTTACTTTATATTATTGATGTATCCGAAGGTCAAATCAAGAAGTTAGACGGTTCAGGTATTTCAGAATTATCATCACAAGTTACGTTTTTGATTTTAAAACGAGAGTGGATGAAAGTATGGTTTCGGAATCGATACTAGAATATTAGGCCGCTTTTTCGAAGGCAATAAAATGAGTTAATTTACCTTTTATATCAAATACAGGATAGCCTTTAATCAAACACTGATAGGTTTCACCATTTTTTTTATAATTCAAAACCGATTTTTCAAAAGGTTGTTGTAGTCGAATAGATTCTCTAATTTCATCTGAGGTTTTTTGGCAAGTGGCTGCTCCATGAAATATTTTTGGACTTTCACCAAGAATTTCAGATTCCTGATATCCGTTCATTTTACTAATATTACTAGATGCGTAGACTATTTTTAAACGCGAATCCGTGACAACAATAACCTCATCGTGGATTCTTGATTCAAAATTCCAATCGTGTGAGTCCCAATTATTACTTTTTGAAATAAAGTTCAGACGAACTAAATCCTCGAAAGAATCTTTAATTTGTTTCGAAAAATCGAAATAAAAATTAGCAGAAACCAAGGGTAAGGTGTTTATAACTTTCTTATTGTAATATTTTGCTGCTGCTTTATCGTATTGCTTGAGAGATTCCATTTGAACATATTTTGAACAAATGTAAATTTATTTATAAGTTAATTATCACAAAACTAAAAGTTTAACTATTGTTTAGTTATGTTAAAGTTTTTAAAAGTCAAACTTGAGTTGAATGACAATTGATTTTTTGATTTCAGTATTCAAATTACTCAAAGAAATTCCTAACAATCGAACAGAATCTTTGAAACGTTCTTGATACAATAATTCTTTCACCGTTTCGAATAACAAGGATTTATCAGAAATAAAATAGGGTAACGTTTTGCTTCGTGTTTGTTGAGTAAAATCACTAAATTTGATTTTTAGAGTAATGGTTTTTCCTGCAATTTTGTGTTTTTTTAAACGTCGTTCCAATTCTTCAGAAATTGTTTTCAAACGTTCTTCCATATAGATTTCAGAAGTTAGATTTACGTCAAAAGTGTATTCTGCTGCGACAGATTTAGTAATTCTGTTCGATTTCACTTCGCTGTTATGAATTCCGCGAACCACATTATAATAGAAATTTCCAGATTTGCCGAAATTTTTTTCTAGAAATTCTTGTGATTTATTTTTGAGATCTAAACCCGTAAAAATTCCGAGTTGATACATTTTTTCAGTAGTGACTTTTCCAACGCCATAAAACTTTCTAATTGGTAGTTCCTCCAGAAAACCTTCCACCTCATTTGGATTAACCGTTTTTTGACCATTTGGTTTGTTATAATCTGAGGCAATTTTTGCAACAAATTTGTTAATTGAAATCCCAGCAGAGGCCGAAAGTCCAACTTCATTTAGAATCCGAAGTCTAATTTCTTGCGCAATCATACTCGCACTTGGATTCCCTTTTTTGTTTACGGTCACATCCAAGTAGGCTTCATCGAGCGAAAGTGGTTCCACTAAATCGGTATAATCATTAAATATTTTTCGAATTTGAGTTGAAATTTCTTTGTATCGATCAAATCTTGGTTTCACAAAAATTAAATCTGGACAATATTTTTTTGCTAAAACTCCTGAAATAGCACTTCGAACACCAAATTTTCGTGCTTCGTAACTTGCTGCAGAAACTACACCACGATTTTCATTCCCGCCAACAGCAATTGCTTTTCCTCGAAGTGCAGGATTATCCATTTGCTCCACAGAGGCATAGAAAGCATCCATGTCAACATGAATTATTTTTCTAATTTTTATGGGTTCTTCTTGGAGCATGTTGCAAATTTATTATTTTAAATTATAGATTTACACAGAAAATTTAAGTTTTGAGTCCGTTTTATTTATCTTTGGTAAAAACAAATCAAAATGATTGAAATCGAACGTAAATTTTTAGTGAACTCTACAGATTTTATAAAAGAATCCTTTTCAAATCACGAAATTTCACAAGGCTACTTAAGCACAAATCCAGAAAGAACAGTTCGGGTTAGAATTAAAGGAAACGAAGGTTATTTAACCATAAAAGGTGCAGGAAATAAAACTGGAATGTCTCGTTTTGAATGGGAAAAACAAATTGATGTTGACGAAGCAAAACAATTATTGCTTTTATGTGAAAAAGGCGTAATTTCTAAAATTCGATACAACGTTAAAATTGGAAGTCACACTTTTGAAGTCGATGTTTTTTATGGAGAAAATCATGGTCTAATCATTGCAGAGGTTGAACTCGAATCAGAAAATGAATTTTTCGAAAAACCAGTTTGGCTTGGAAAAGAAGTTACAAATGATGAACGCTATTATAATGCCTATTTGGGTAAGAAACCGTTTTTGAGTTGGTAACTATTTTTGCAAAATTTCGATTGTTACAATCACTGCACCACTCCCTCGCGTTGGATTAATCTCTTTGAAAGCTCTATTTGAAAGATCTAATTCTCTACCCTTTACAAAAGGTCCACGATCCACGACTTCGACATAAACGGTTTTCCCATTGCGTTCATTCGTTACTTTTAGTTTGGTTCCAAATGGCAACGATTTGTGTGCGGCGTAGTACTTGTTATTGTCAAAGATTCTTCCGCTTGCACATTTTCTACCAGTAAATTTTGCTGCATAATACGAAGCGTGAGCCAATTTTTTGAAAGGTTTGTATTTTCCTTTTGGAACAAACATGGAGTCAATAAGTACCAACGGTTTTTCTGCAACAATTATTTTTGATGTAGAATCTTTTTTTTGAATTTGTTTATTTTGGGCTACAATTTGTGAAAAGGTTGTTCCTAAAAATAAAAGTAACAGCATTAGTATAAAATATTTTTTCATGTAGTAGTTTTTTGATTAATAAATGCATTCGATAAATCTAAAACCACAAACTCCAAGGAATTTTGCTTAAAATCAAAATCAATCCAATTCCAAAGAAAATTCCAATCGATTTAAATTTTTTCTCGCTAGAAAGTGCTTTCTTATGACGCGACCAACCAATGGTAATCAAGGTAATTGCAATGATGTTTGTCAATGGATGTTCCAAAGAAGTTAATCGAAGCGAAGCATTTTTCATCTCCCCTAAAACAGCAAAACCAATTGGTGAAACAAAATATAAAATCAACCCAATCAAGAGCATAATATGAGTAGTCAACATTCCGAAAAGCGAAATTTTTCTGTCTTTTGATGTAAATTCTTTTTTAGAAAAAATCCCCATTAAAGCATTTATAACTGCTACAAGTAATAGTATTAAAGCAATATAGGCAAAACCTGAATGAAATTTTTGAAGAAAATGATACATAGTAGTAAATTTTGAAAGCCAAATATAAGCAAAAAAAAACTGTCTAAATTGCTTTAGACAGTTTTTTTACTATTTTGAAAACGGATTAGTTTGGCTGTAAAACTGTATCAACAGCATGAATTACTCCATTTGATGCCTGTACATTAACAACCTTAATATTACTAACTAGAGAGCCTGTAAATGCTGATGTGATTTTTACAGTTCCTAATGCAATTGTAAATGTTTGCGATACAGGTGCAGCAGTAGTTACCGTTACATTAGAAACAGCTGTAGCAGGAGTCCACGAAGTTGCAGAAAAAGCAGGTAAATTAGAGTTTGTTGCATTTCCTGAACTAACATGATATTGCAAAACTTTTGTAAGATTACCAGGTACTGCCAAATAAGCAGTGGTTAAAAATCCTGTTCCTTGTGCGGCAGTAAATGCAGAATTTAATGGTGCAAAAACCGTTCTTGGTCCAGGTACAACTGGTGGTCCAGCCGAAAAAGCAGGGGTTGCATTATTTAGAACCGCTAATACGGTTGGTTCACTTGCTACTAAACCAAGCAATGTAGAAAAATTTGGATTTGCTTTAACATTACTTACCAATGTAGGAATTTTTAAAACATTGTCAATAACATGAACAATTCCATTACTTGCATCAATATCTGCTTTAGTAACTTTAGCACCACCATTAGTTACACCTCCGTTAATTAAAACATCACTACCAACTTGGTTTACAAAAGTGCTTAAAGTAATTGTAGTTGAGGTTCCAAATGGAGCAAATGTTCTAAAATAACCCGTAACTCCTGTCACAGAATTTGGTAACAAATCATTAGATTTTACTCCCACGCCTAAAACGTGATATTGGAGTATAAATTTTAACTCAGTATTTTGTGCAGGTGTTAGTGCAGTATTAAAAGTAGCGTCATTTATTCCTGAAGGAAATGCTACTGATGGAAAAGTTGATATATAAGCAGCAAATGCGGTGTTCGTAGGAGCAAAAACGGTGTATGAACCTTGTGAAGAAAAAGTACCAGCAAGTTGAGTAGCGGTTAATGCTTTTACTAAAACACTAAACTGTGGGTCAGCTTTAGCAATTTCCACAATTGTTGGTAATTTCTCAATTGTTTTGTCATTATCACTTTCAGAACAAGAAAAGTTAGTAAAAGCAACTACAGCTCCTAACAATAATTTTATTATTTGATTTTTAATTTTCATAATTTTTAAATTTAATTTTATATTTTTACTATTATTTTCCGAATATATATCTCAAAGTAAACTGTGCTTGCCAAACATCAAATACCGAGGCATTTTTGATAAAGGTATCTTTAGCCAAACTTACTTTTCCTTGTTCGTCAACTTGTTGCGCTAATTGAACACCTGGAATAAATCCATTTGCTGAACTTGCAGCTTGATTGTTTGGTGCTATAAGAATACTTGACGCTGTTGGTCTTTGAGAAACACCCCAACTTCTGTTCAATAGATTTGTAAAGTTCAAGATGTCTGCTCTAAATTGAAAAGTGTTTTTCTTTCCAGCTATTTTGATGCTAAAGTCTTGTGTAACAGATAAATCTAATTTATGAAGCATCGGTAACACATTACCATTTCTTTGTGCATATTGTCCTCTTCTTGTACTTAAATAAGGATCTTGATCAATAAATTTATCGAAAGCAGCTTCTTGTTCTGCTACACTAAACAAAGTTAGAGTTGTTCCATTTACTAATGGGGGTCCATTTGTAGTTCCAACAGTTTGCGTAATTGGTACAAACCTCAAATCAGAAGCTTTATTTGGAACAAAAATTAAATCATTACCAGCAACTCTATCCCCATTATAATCTCCACCATAAGTATAGGAGAAAGCACCCGTTTGCTCACCAATATATCCTAGGTTAATAGAGGTAGAGGCGCTATAATTTCCTTTACCATAATCAAAACGATATCCTATTAAACCTACAATTCTGTTTGGTGTGTTATTACTTGAAATACTCAAAGGCAAGTTATTGTTACCATTAACAGAACGTGCTCCTGTCCATGAACCAGCAGCGATGGAACCTGCAGAAATAATATCATAGGCATCTGAACGAGTATAGGCTAAAGATCCCCAAAGCCCTTTTTGGTAAGGATATTCTAACTTTATTGTGGTAGAATAAAAATAACCTTTGCTTGTATTGTCCAAAACAATTGCATTAGAAACGTTATTGTTTACTCTAGATCCGTTATCTGTTCCAGAATAATACGGTCTTGAATCCCCAGAGATACTTCCGTTTAAAGTACCAACTGGTGCCGCTAAGTTTGCGTTGTAATAATAACTTTCGTTAATATTTTTACTAAAAATTCCTTCAATAGTACCCACGAAACCATACGGTAATCTTTGATCAACTGCTACAGTAGTCTTCCAAGCTTGAGGAAATTTAAAGTTTTTTGCAGTAAATGCCAAATCATATGATGTTGGAGCTGCAGCATTTGCTGGAGTGTAATATTGTGCTGGATTAGGCGTAAATCCATAAGGAGCACCACCTGGAACAGGACCAGCCAAAAGATTGTCCCCACTCACATCAATAAATCCAGTTAAAACTCCATTGTTTCCAATGGCATTAGATAAAAGTACAGCAGGCGTTTTTCCAGAAAAAATTCCCGAACCACCACGAACTTGCGTACTAGAATCACCATAAACGTCTAAATTGAATCCAACTCTTGGTTCAAAAAGAAATTGAGTGTCTGGCATAGAACCAGTACTTAATTTTTGTCCATTTGCAAAAGTATAACCTGCAACTACAGGATTGTCGATTGTAGTATTTTCAAAGGCAATTGCAGAAGCACGAAGTCCAAGTACTAATCTAAATCTATCTGATACCTTGATGTCATCCTGACCATATAAATCAACTCTGTTTGATTTCAAAGTCTGTAACGGCTCTGCTTTTCCTGGCAAAGCTGAATATCTAAATTGAAATCTAGAAGGTAAACTAGAAGTAAAAGGAGCACCACCAGCTGCAAAAGATCCATTTGCTGCATTTGTAAAATCGTTAAGTGAATCAAAAATATATACACCATTAGATCCTGGGAAGAATGAGTTGTTAGAAACAAATCTTTCGTAATTAATTCCAAACAATAATTTATTTTTTCCTGAACTTTTAGACACGTTATTCGTGATATGTAAGGTCGAATAGTTTAATAAATTACCTTGTGTAAATGGGTCTAAACCAGCCGCAATATAATTGTTTGTTCCGTTTTTTATATCAATCGTTGGGAAAAGTCCACCACCCAATAAATCTCTATCTTCGTTTTGATAATCGTATCCAACTAATAAATTATTACTCCATTTTTCTGATATTTTAGTATCTAATTCGGCAACAATCGATCGAGTATTATCTTTGATTATATAACCACTGTTTTTGAATGCCAAAGAAAATTGATTTGTTCTTCTGTTACCAAAACCAAGTGAATTCGAATTCGAAGTTAATTCCTCAGAAAATGAATCGTGTTGAATATAACGTAACGTTAATTTGTTATTATCGTTTATATTCCAGTCCAAACGAGTCAGGAATTTTGTAGATTTTTTTGCTGCATCATAATTTTCATAAGGACCAGTAATGTATCCAAATTTCGCCAATGTATTTGATACCAAATCTAAATCTGCCACTGTTGGGAGAGACACTTGTGCTCCACGTATTGGAGAATCTGATGCTGTCCAAGTTGTGGCTGGGCTAATATTTTCAATTTTCTCGAAATTTCCAAAGAAAAACAATTTGTTTTTGATAATTGGAGCTCCAAAACGAATACCGATTGTTTGTTCGTCGAATGTAGCGGGAACAATTTCAATTCTTCCTGCTTTAGTCCCAACAAATTCTTTTTTGTTATTTCTTATTGCGCCATAAACAGAACCTTCGAATTGGTTTGTTCCACTTCGTGTTACTGCATTAATTCCTGAACCAGTAAAACCTGATTGACGAACATCAAAAGGAGCAATGTTAATTTGAAGTTGCTCAATAGCATCTAGCGATATAGCACTTGCACCAGTTCTACCTCCTGCCTGAGATTCTCCTCCAAGTCCAAATCCGTTGTTAAATGCAGAACCATCAATTGTAAAGTTGTTCAAACGAGAATCCTGACCTCCAAATGATCCACCAGAACCAGCATTTGCATTATATTTAGTAATTGCTGTAATTGATCTTGCTCCTGTGATTGGAATGGCTGTTAATTCTCTGGTTGAAAACTGTTGCGAAGCACCTGTTCTACCTTTAGAGAATAAACTTCCTGAAGATTGTTTAATTTTAACCACAACTTCTTTTAATGTACTTGTTTCACTATTCAAAAGTAAATTTACAGTAACATTTCCACCAAGTGGCGCATTTATTTCGTCAATTATTGTAGGCTTGTATCCTACAAATGTTGCTTTTACAACATAGGGACCACCTGGTCTGATTGATGGTAAAGAATAGGACCCATCAAAATCTGCACTAGCATAATATTTTGTGCCAGTTGGTTGATGAATAACTTCAACACTTGACCCTGGTAATGGTGAACCTTCTATTGTTCTTACAAACCCCGAAATAGCTGATTTCGTAACTTGAGAGAATCCAATACTTGAAACCATTAAAAGGAAGATAAAAATAACTTTTTTCATACTTTCTAATTAAATTAAAATTTTTCACAAAGTTCTTTTAAACTTTTATTTTAAGTGTTAAGACTATGTTAAGTCTTTTTTGGGATTTAATGAACATTTGAAGTTTGTACTAAAAACAATTAAATCGGTAAATAAAATAAATATATAATGCGAAATGTTTATAGTTAAGTACAATAAGACAAATAATCATTGAAAAATTAACAGTAATTAATGCTTTAAATAATTTTTTAGCAAAAATTCAGTAGAACAATCGTGATTTTTAATTGACTTCGTGTTAATTTCATCCAAGATAGAATTCGCTAATTGTTTCCCTAGTTCTACTCCCCATTGATCGAAACTAAAAATATTCCAAATAACTCCTTGAACAAAAATTTTGTGTTCGTATAGCGAAACTAAGGAGCCTAATGTTTCAGGTGTCAATTTTTCTATTAGTAAGGTGTTTGTAGGTTTGTTTC
The DNA here is from genome assembly GCA_043779445.1 of Bacteroidota bacterium. Lineage (GTDB taxonomy): Bacteria > Bacteroidota > Bacteroidia > Flavobacteriales > Flavobacteriaceae > Flavobacterium. Next base: position 11,098 of record JAYWEG010000225.1, on the reverse strand, counting down.
CTTCAAAAACTTTAAAAGGCAATAAAAAATCTGATTGTTCTTTAGAAATTCCTTGTTTTGTGATTTCCGCTTGTACTTCTTGAGGCGTTTTACCATTTAATAAAGCCTCAGTTTGGGCAAAAAAGTTTGACATCAGCTTGTCATGATGATCTTTGTCTCCATATAACGGTTCGATAAATCCAATAAAATCAGTCGGAATTAATTTGGTTCCTTGATGGATCAACTGAAAAAAAGCGTGTTGCGAATTTGTTCCTGGCTCGCCCCAAATAATGGTTCCTGTTTGATAATTAACTTTTTTTCCATCACGCCCGATACTTTTACCATTGCTTTCCATGATGCCTTGTTGCAAATAGGGAGCTAATTTTTGTAAATATTGGGTATATGGAATTAATGCTTCTGATTCAGCACCATAAAAATTATTATACCAAATACTTAATAACGCCAAAACTACTGGAATATTTGTATCGAAAGATGCAGTTTTGAAATGTTCATCCATTTGATTTGCTCCTTTCAATAATTTATTAAAATTATCAAAACCAACGGCAAGACTAATGGTTAAACCCACGGCCGACCAAAGCGAAAATCGTCCGCCAACCCAATCCCACATAGGAAAAACGTTATCCGGGTTAATGCCAAATTCGGTTACTTTTTCAATATTTGTCGAAACCGCCACAAAATGCTTGGCTACATCTTCTTTGTTAGCAGATTTTAAAAACCATTTTCGGATGGTTTCGGAATTCGTCAAGGTTTCTTGTGTGGTGAATGTTTTGGAAACAATCACAAACAAAGTAGTTTCGGGATATAATTTTTTTATAATTTCCTGAACATGATCGCCATCAACATTTGAAACAAAATGAACTTTCAATTCATTTTTATAAAATTGTAATGCCTCGACCACCATTGCTGGTCCAAGATCGGAACCTCCAATTCCAATATTTACGACATCTGTAAACACTTTTCCAGTAAATCCTTTTCGATTACCGTTGAGTATTTCATTAGTGAATTTCTGGATTTTTTCTTTTACCTTATATATATGTGGCATGACATTTTCGCCATCAACCAAAACCGATGCGTTTTCAGAAGCACGCAAAGCAGTATGCAAAACAGCACGATTCTCGGTTTTATTAATGATTTCTCCATCAAAATAACCCGAAATTGCAGATTTCAAATCGACTTCGTGGGCTAATTGCAAAAGCAAATCCATAGTTTCTTGATTGATTCTGTTTTTGGAATAATCGACTAAAAAATCATTCCATTTGATATGAAATTTTTCAGTTCGATATTCATCTTCTGAAAACATTTTTTTCATGGAAGTATTTTGAATTTCCATAAAATGTTTTTGTAATTTTTGCCAGGACAAAGTTGTAGTTGGGTTTGTGTTTTTTAAAGCCATCATTTTATTTTAAAATGCGAATTTACAAATTTGTTTTTACATTCTTAAATTCATCTAAAATTCATTGTTAATATGTATTTTTGCATTCCATTACAAAATCGAAAATGTTAGATAAAGAAATTATAAATTTTGAGAAAACGATTATCGTTGGAATTATAACTCAAAACCAAAGCGAAACCAAACTAAAAGAATATCTCGATGAATTAGAATTTCTGACTTTCACAGCGGGTGGCGAAGTGGTGAAACGGTTTTTTCAGAAGATGGAGCGACCAAATCCAAAAACTTTTCTTGGAACCGGAAAAATAGAGGAAATTAGTATCTATATAAAAAATAACGCCATCACAAGTGTTATTTTTGATGATGAATTATCACCATCACAACAAAAAAACATTTCTAAAATATTAGATTGTAAAGTTTTAGATCGAACAAATTTAATTTTGGATATTTTTGCTCAGCGTGCAGAAACCTCGTATGCGCGAACACAAGTAGAATTGGCCCAATGTATCTATTTGTTACCTCGACTTGCTGGAATGTGGACGCACTTGGAGCGACAAAAAGGTGGAATTGGAATGCGTGGTCCGGGCGAAACCGAAATCGAAACCGACCGACGAATTGTTCGTGATCGAATTGCATTATTGAAAGAAAAAATAAAAACCATTGACAAACAAATGAGCGTTCAACGCGGGAATCGTGGGGAAATGGTTCGGGTTGCTTTGGTGGGTTACACCAATGTTGGAAAATCTACATTGATGAATGCAATTGGAAAAAGCGATGTCTTTGTTGAAAACAAACTTTTTGCAACTTTGGACACCACGGTGCGAAAAGTGGTTATAAAAAATTTACCTTTTTTACTTTCTGACACGGTTGGATTCATCAGAAAATTGCCAACACAATTGGTAGATTCTTTCAAAAGTACACTCGACGAAGTTCGAGAAGCAGATCTTTTACTTCATATTGTAGATATTTCGCATCCCGATTTCGAAGATCATATCGAATCTGTAAACAAAACTTTGTTAGATATCAAAAGCAATGCGAAGCCAATTATTATGGTTTTCAATAAGATCGATGCTTTTAAACATTTGACCATCGACGATGATGATTTAATCACAGAAAAAACACCAAGACATTTTACGCTCAACGAATGGAAACAAACTTGGATGAGTCGAGTTGGAACTGAAAATGCACTTTTTATTTCGGCAACAGAAAAAGAAAATTTCGAAGATTTTCGTGCACGAGTATATGAGGCTGTGAGGCAAATTCATATTACTCGATTTCCATATAACAAATTTTTATATCCAGATTACGAAGACGCAATCGAAAAAGAGAAGGATTAGACGGTGTCGTATTTCATTTTTCTCAAAATTCTCAACGATTCTTTGAAACTTAAATATATTTGCGAATAAGGCTTTAATAATAACTTAGCATCAATTAATTTTTGTTTTGCATCGTCGAATCCATTCAAATAGCAAATCATAAAATTTGATGGTAGATTTTCTAAATCTTTGAATTCTCTTTCGGATAATGAAATATTTTTTTGAAGTTTGTCCAACAATGAAATATTCGAATTATAAATATGAAACAACATTTTTCTATTAAATTCTGGCGGTTCAAATAACAATTCCGTATCAATTTTATAATATCCGTTTTCGAAAAAACTAATGGTTTGTTTTTCTAACGGATAATAACTGGTTTTGTCATTTAAACCTAACGGAACAAATTCTGTAATCGTGAAACTATCATTGTCAAAGTCAATAGAAACATCGTCTTGAGCCGAATAAAATAATTTTATTTGCTCGTTAATTAATTCAATGTCTACTCTAGAAAAATAGGTTTTTTCACGAACCTTCTTTGCGTTTCCTGCCCAACAAATTACAAACAATTCCTTGAAGACTTTGTATTTTGGTGCCATGTCTTTGTGCCGGAAATTCATAAAATCTATAACTCCATCGAGCGTATATTCGATTGAATTCCTAGAATTGTTTTCAATAGCCAAAACAATTTCTTTGTTCTGATAATTTTTTTCGAAAGCACCAATTACAGGAACCGTGTTGCTGCCACGACGCATAAAAATCGAATTATTAACTATTGTATGAATGCCTTTCTTGAAATTCGAAGTTTGTTTTTTAGGTTTTATAGTTACCAATCCCACGACTTTATCCTTCGATAAATTTGGAAAAGGAACGTTTTCGTACTGAATTTTTGGTGGATTTTCTAAATAGGCATTTACTAAATTCTGGATGCGACTGTCGTCAAAGAAATCGTCTCCTACTATTTCGTTATCTGTATCTTCAACTCCAACTACAATGTAGGAATTATTTGTAGGGTTGGAATTTGATAACGCACAAATATGTTTCAAAAACTTGGCTTTACCTTCGCGCGAGTGTAAATTCAACTGACGTTTTTTATCATAAAAACTTGACTCATCATTATGAGCGAGTAAATTTTTAATTAAAAGCCTTTTATTGATCATTAGATTTAAGAATTCAGATTAACAATTTTTGACCCGAGCCTGAAAGAGCGAATTGGCGAAGCATTTTTGATTTAGTTGGATTAAAAAAATTTTAAGTTTCATTTTCAAATATAAAACTATCAATCTGAAATCAAAAATCGTTAATCTTCAATCAAAAATCAAAATTAAGCAACTTTAGTTCCCAAACTTGCCGTGTACAAACCAAACCAATCTTCCAAATCCATATCAATTTCAATCGCTTTCATTAATTTGGAAATTCTATTTAAACCAGTTGTGCCAACTACTGGTAAAATTCTCGCGGGATGTTTAATAATCCAAGCCAAAAGCAAAACATCAATTTCTACCTTATATTTTTCAGTTAATTTATTTGCAAATTTTTCAATTCTACTTGTTTTTTCGCTATCAGTTTTAAAAACAGAACCCAAAGGATTCCATGCCATCGGAACAATTTTATTGACTTGCATAAAATCCAAACTTCCATTATTCATTGCATCAAAATCGGTTACCGAAAACTGAATTTGATTACAGCTAATTTTTGTTCGAGTTTGAATTAATTCGCATTGACTTGGCGTGAAATTCGAAACTCCAAAATCGATAATTTTCCCTTCGGATTTTAATTTTTCAATGGCTTCGACAATTTCATCGGCTTGCATTAATGGGCTTGGTCTGTGCAAAAGCAAAACGTCTAAATAATCGGTTTTTAGGTTTTTTAACGAATTTTCAACGCTCCAAACTATATATTCTTTAGATAAATCATAGTGTTTTATAGCATTTCTTGCTTCAGTTTGAATGCCACATTTAGAAATAAATTGTACTTTTTCACGTCCGAAATTGGCATTTGCGAAAGCGTTTCCAAAACTGGCTTCGGTGGTGTAATTTCCATAAATATCGGCGTGGTCAAATGTCGAGATTTCATTTTCCAGACAACAATTGATCAAAGTTATCATGGCGTTTTCGTCGAGGTTTTTGCCCCAAACACCCCAAGTCATCGTTCCTGAAATTATTTTTGATAATGCTGTTTTCATTGTGATTTGAAAAGTTAAAAAAATTATATAAAATTACTGATTTTATCCTTTGCAATTTACAATCCTTAAAAATAAGAAAATACAATCATAAATGAACCTTAAAATTAAATGTCTAACCGAAGTTTTAACCAATTTTTAACAACAAACTTCTAAAAAAAATTTCAATTTGCACCATAAAATAAAACAACAAGTTTTTACCCCGATAAAATAAAAGAAATGGAAGAGAATTCGACTTTAGACATTAGCGCAATCAATCAAAAAATTGAAAGAGAAAGTGCTTTTATCGATTTATTGACAATGGAAATGAACAAAGTAATTGTAGGTCAAAAACACATGATCGAGCGATTGCTTATCGGGCTTTTAGGCCAAGGTCACATTTTGTTAGAAGGTGTTCCCGGATTGGCAAAAACTTTGGCAATTAATACTTTGTCGCAAGCCATTCATGGGTCATTCAGCCGTATTCAGTTCACACCAGATTTGCTTCCTGCAGACGTTGTTGGAACAATGATTTATAACATCAAAGCCAACGAATTTTCTATAAAAAAAGGTCCGATTTTTGCTAATTTCGTTCTTGCCGATGAGATCAACCGCGCACCTGCAAAGGTTCAATCGGCTTTGTTAGAAGCGATGCAAGAAAAACAAGTTACGATTGGCGACACAACTTTCAAATTAGATCGACCATTTTTGGTTCTTGCCACTCAAAATCCTGTTGAGCAAGAAGGAACTTATCCTTTGCCAGAAGCTCAAGTCGATCGATTTATGTTGAAAACTGTTATCGATTATCCTAAAATGGAAGACGAAAGAATGGTTGTTCGTCAAAACCTTAAAGGAAGTTTCGACAAAGTAAATCCTGTTGTTTCTGTGGAACAAATTTTACGAGCACAGGAAGCGGTTCGTGAGGTTTATATGGACGAAAAAATTGAAAAATATATTCTTGATATTGTGTTTGCAACCCGTTATCCCGAAAAATATAAATTAGAAAGCCTGAAACCGTTAATTAGTTTTGGTGCCTCACCTCGTGGAAGTATCAATTTAGCAACCGCAGCAAAATGTTATGCTTTCATAAAACGTCGTGGATATGTAATTCCAGAAGATGTTCGCGCTGTGGTTCACGATGTTTTACGCCACAGAATTGGCTTGACTTACGAAGCCGAAGCCGAAAATATCACTTCCGTAGATATTATCAATAAAATTGTAAACGAAGTTGAAGTACCTTAAAATTCTACCCTAAACCCCTCCCAAAAGGAGGGGCTTACAAATTTTAATAAATAAAAAGTTGAATTTTTAAATAGCATCGTGCTAATTCCTCCCCTTTGGGGAGGTTAGGAGGGGAAAATGGATACCAAAGAATTAATTAAAAAAGTACGGAAAATAGAGATTAAAACCCGAAGGTTGAGCAATCATATCTTTTCGGGCGAATATCACACGTCTTTTAAAGGAAAGGGAATGACTTTTTCTGAAGTTCGACCGTATCAATATGGTGATGATATTCGAGCCATCGATTGGAATGTTACTGCAAGATATAATGAAACTCACATAAAAGTTTTCGAAGAAGAACGCGAATTGACCATGATGTTAATGGTCGATATATCGGGTTCAGAAAGTTTTGGTACCAAAGCGAGTTTTAAAGAAGATATTGTTACCGAAATTGCTGCAACAATGGCATTTTCGGCAACTCAAAACAATGATAAAATTGGTTTGTTGTTGTTTACTGATCAAATCGAATTATACATTCCGCCAAAAAAAGGACGTTCGCACGTGTTGAGAATTATTCGTGAATTGATAGAATTTAAACCCAAAAGCAACAAAACAGATGTTGGAATGGCGTTGAAATTCTTATCTGGAACGCAAAAAAAGAAAGCAATTGTGTTTCTGATTTCCGATTTTATGTCGGATAATTATGAACAAACATTAAAAATAGCCTCAAAAAAACACGATATTACAGGAATTCGGGTTTATGATATTCGTGAAGAAAAAATGCCCGATATTGGAATGGTAGAAATGCTTGACGCCGAAACTGGAAAAATCGAATTGATCAATACAGGTTCAAAAACCGTGAGAATGAATTATGAAAAATATTATGCCGAAAAGGTGAAATATTTCAAAGAAACATTTAGCAAATCTGGTTCAGGTGTTGTCAATACGAGAGTTGATGAGAATTATGTAACAAAACTTTTGGGATATTTTAAATCGAGGTAAGCATATCCTAACTGGTTTTTAAAAAACCTGTTAGGTATAAAAAATTTTAAATGAAATTCAAATTATACCTTTTATTAATTTTAACAACAACGACATTTTTTGCCCAGCAAAATCAGATCGAAACCAAAATTGATAAAAAAACAAATAAAATTGGAGCACAATTCAATTTAACTATAAAAACAACAGTCGATACATTGTCAACTGTTGTGTTTCCTGTTACAAAAAACTTTGGTTCGCTAGAAGTAATTAGAGATTACGTAATGGATACGATTAGAAAAGACAATAAATATGATTTAATAAAACGATATGGATTAACTCAATTCGATTCAGGAAGATATGTAATTCCGAAAATGGTCATAATGATTAACAAAAAACCATTTTTTTCAGATTCTATTTCGGTTGATGTAAAAGATGTTATGGTCGATACGCTAAAACAAAAAATGTATGACATTAAAACCATTCAAACTGGCGAAAAGCCCGAAAGTATTTGGTGGAAATATGTTTTAGGAATGATGCTTTTATTTGGAATTGGTGCTTTGATTTACTATTTAATTAAAAAATATCAAAAGAAAAAAATCGAAGAAGAAATTTTTAAAAGTCCAATAGAAAAAGCCACGAGCTTATTGAATACTTTAGAAAAAAAAGAACTTTGGCAAAACGGCGATGTAAAATCGTATTATAGCGAATTGACTGATATTGTACGAAATTATATTGAAGAAGCATTAGAAATTCCAGCCATGGAAAGCACAACATTTGAATTGATTCAAGGCTTGAAAGTAACATCAAACAAACGAAGATTAAAACTTTCCGCAGAAACCATTCGAAGTTTAGAAAGTGTCTTAAAACAAGCCGATTTAGTAAAATTTGCGAAATCACAACCACAAGATTTTGTGATTACTGAAGACAAAAATAAAATACAAAAATCGATTTTAACTATTGATAAATCTATCCCAAAAATAGAAGAACTTCCAAACGAAGAGGATGTATTAAACGAAGAACAACGTCAAAATCAAATCAAACTACAATTGCGTAAAAAACGTAATCGCAGAATTACACTAGCTTTTGCATCTGTAGCTTTTTTATTTGTAGCGACAACAACTTATTTTGTGATCACTAAAGGTTTTACGTACGTAAAAGACACTATAATCGGACATCCAACTAAAGAATTGTTAGAATGCGAATGGGTTTCTAGCGAATATGGAAACCCTGGAATTATGCTTGAAACACCAAAAGTGTTAAAACGAATAGATATAACCAAATCACTCCCAAAGGAAGGATTGGCTTTAATAAAAGAAATGCAATCATTTGCTTACGGAAGCCTGTTGGATAATTTTTACATAATGGTTTCCACCATGAAGTATAAGCAAGAAGGTCAAATTGATTTAGCAAAATCTCTAGAAAGTTCTGTTAAATCTATTGAATTGCAAGGTGCACAAAACATCCTTTTGAAACAAGGTGAATTTGATACGCCCGAAGGAATTAAAGGCATGAAAGGTTTTGGGTCATTTTCAAAAATTGATCCAATTTCTAAAACAAGTATTCGTTTCTATTATGAAATTTTAGTTTTTAGCCAAGAAAGCGGCTTGCAACAAATCATTACTTTTCACCAAGAAGATGATCAATATGCAAAGAAAATTTCGGATCGAATTATGAATTCGGTTGAACTTAAAAAAGGAACCTAATGATGACAAACGTTACTTTTTTAAACCCAATTTTTTTCTGGTTATTTCTTATAATTCCAATCGCAATTTTTTGGAATTTTTGGAAAAAAAATAAAAATTCGGCAACTCTAAAAATCAGTTCTACAAAAGGATTTGGGAAATCAAATTCTATTTGGGCAAAACTGAAGCCATTTTTGTTTGTATTTCGAGTTTTAGCATTAAGTTCTTTGATTATTGCTTTGGCAAGACCTCGAACAGTTGACATTAGCAACAAAACAAAAACCACAAAAGGAATTGATATTGTCATGGCAATTGATGTTTCTGGAAGTATGCTTGCCAAAGATTTGAAACCAAATCGAATGGAAGCACTCAAAAAAGTAGCCCAAAGTTTTGTGATGAATCGTCCAAATGATCGAATCGGATTAGTACTTTATGCTTCGGAAGCCTATACAAAATCGCCTGTTACTAGTGATAAAAAAGTAATTCTAGATGCACTAGAAAGCGTTAAATACAATAATATACTACAAGACGGAACAGCAATTGGAGTGGGATTAGCTACTGCAATAAATCGATTAAAAGATAGTAAAGCAAAAAGTAGGATTGTAATACTTTTGACGGATGGAGTAAATAATGCAGGATTTGTAGAGCCACAAACTGCGTCTGATATCGCCAAACAATACGGAATTAAAGTTTACACCATTGGAATTGGAACTAATGGAAATGCGATGTTTCCATATGCGATTGCTCCAAATGGAGATTTTTTATATAAAATGATGCCAGTAGTAATCGACGAAAAATTACTTCAAAGTATTGCGACAAAATCTGGAGGAAAATATTTTAGGGCCACTAGCAACGAAAAATTAGAAACAATATACAACTCTATAAACAAACTAGAAACTACCGAAATCGAAGAACTAAAATTTTATGATTATGACGAAAAATATAGAATATTTGCTCTATTTGCTGGTTTGTTAGTAGTGATAGAAATGATTTTAAGAAAAACAATTTACAAAAGTTTTATATAAAGAAAAGTTTTCGGTTTCAGCAATCTGAAATCTGAAATCTGAAATTTGACAGATGGAATTAGACGAAAAAAAATACTTATACCTTCTATTAATAATACCAGTTTTGGTGTTGCTTTTTTTATATAATCAAGTTTGGAAAAAGAAAAAACAAAAAGAATTTGGAGATTTAGATTTTATAAAAAAACTTAGTCCAGAAAAATCGATTTTTAAACCCATTTTGAAGTTTGTTGTCGTTACATTAGGATTGATTTGTATTATAATTGGGTTGGTAAATCCAAAAATTGGGACTCGAATCGAAACCGTAAAACGTGAAGGAATTGATATTGTCTTTGCCATGGACGTTTCTAAAAGTATGGAATGCGAAGATATTGAACCAAATAGACTCGAAAAAAGTAAACAATTAGTATCTCAAATCATCAAACAACTAGGCGATGATCGGATCGGAATTGTGGCATATGCAGGAAGCGCATTCCCGGTTTTGCCAATCACTACGGATTTTAGTGTTGCAAAAATGTTTATGCAAAGTATGAATACAGACATGGTTTCCTCGCAAGGAACTTCGTTAGACGATGCCATCAAAATATCAACTACGTTTTTTGATGATAAAAAAACCAGTAAACTTTTGATTATGATTTCCGACGGTGAAGATCATTCGCAAGATTCAAATGCTGCGGTAGAAGAAGCCAATAAAATGGGAATTAAAATTCTTACCATTGGAGTTGGAACCGAAAAGGGAGGTCAAATTCCAATGAAAGAAAATGGTGTTTTACAAGGATACAAAAAAGATAATGCTGGAGAAACCGTCATTACAAAACTCGATCCAAATAGTTTGATGAAAATTGCCAAGGCAACAAAGGGAAATTACATTAATGGACGAAATACAAAAGAAGTTGTTGGTTTTATAAAAAATGAATTAAACAAAATTCAAAAAACCGAATTCGAATCAACACAATTATCAAATTTTCAATCGCAATTTCAATGGTTTTTAGGACTTGGATTTTTGCTTTTGTTTTTTGATGTTTTCTTTTTAGAAAGAAAAACAGAATGGGTAAAAAAATTAGATTTATTTAATGACAAAGAATAAATGAAAAATAAAATTCTATATATTTTCTTAACTTTTTCTTTAGCAATTTTTGCCCAAGAAAAAGATAAAAACCTTCCGAAAGGAAATCAGGAAATCGAATCTAAAAACTATTCCGAAGCAGAATCAGAATATCGGATTTCGATTTCAAAATTTCCTAAGAAAGCCGTCGCGTCGTATAATTTAGGAAATGCTATTTACATTCAAAAACAAGCAGGTGAAGCAAAACTTGCCTACGCACATG
>JAYWEG010000224.1:0-3466 GCA_043779445.1 Bacteroidota bacterium | reverse complement strand
ATACGGTTTTTAAAATCACTTTTGTAAAACCAATCATGGCATTCATTGGAGTTCGGATTTCGTGACTCATATTACTCAAAAATTGTTGTTTGGCTTGAACAGCATTTTCGGCAATTTGAGTTTTTTGATCTGCTTCTTTTTTTGCGTATACCAAATCTATTTTGTTTCTAACTTGCTCTGTAACTTCGGATGCAATGACTGCAATTCCTGCAATTGATTCATCGGCTTCATAATAGGGCTGATATACAAAATTAAAATATTGGGTCTCTAATTTTCCTTCTCTATCAAATTCAACTGGAAATTCGTTGCCAACATATGGAATTCCAGATAAAAAAACTGTTTGAAGCAATTCTGGAAATGGTGAATTTACTAATTCTGGTAATATAGATAAAAAGGGTTTTCCTTCCACCTCTTTACCTTTTCCCCAAATTTCTTTCATACTATCATTGGCAAGAGTTACTACCATTTCTTTACCTTTCATGATGGCAAATGCAAACGGTGATTTCATGAGTAACATATTAAAACGTTTGTTGCTGTCTTCGTATATTTTTAGCAAACTTGTTTGCTCATGAAGTTGAATTTCCAAATTAGCATTTTGTTTTACCTCAAGGGCAATTGCCAATTGTTTTACTTGTGTGATGTCGGCAATTGTTAGAACAATTAGTTCTTCGTTTTGACTTTTCTGAAAAATTCTATGCGCATTCAACAGCATTGTTTTTTGACCAATTATCGGAAAAACTTGTTCGACTTCAAAATCATGAAATCGAATATTTTTTGGAATTATCTCTTCTAACTGTTCTCGCAAAGCAGCTATATTCCAATGATTTTCACTAATTCTAAAAAAAGATTGACCAATACATTGTTCCTCAATAACCTGAAACATTTTACAAAATGATTTGTTAGCAGATTTAATTCGAATGTTTTTATCCAAAATTAAAACGGGTTCATGCAACGTTGCAATTATGGTTTCGTAGTAGTTATATAATTCTTCAACTTGTTGAATTCTAAAATGTAATTCTTGGTTACTGGTAATTAATTCTTCGTTTGTCGACTCAATTTCTTCTTTCGAAGTTTCAAGTTCTTCATTAACGCTTTGCAATTCTTCGATACTCGAAATTACTTCTTCGTTGGCGCTTTGCAATTCTTCATTTGCGGTTTCTTGGTCGCTAATTATAGAATTCATATCGCTTCGAGCGGTTGCAATTTCTTGTTCTAATTTTTTTATTCGTAGATTTTTTGAATTTGATTTATGTTGAGCTTCATTTTCGGGAATTTCGATTAAATCTTCTGGTTTACCAGAAAAAACTACAATAAGCAAGGGTTCATTACCATCAATTTTTAGCGGCACTACTTCAATATCTACTTTTCTGATTTGGACACCATCGACATTTTGGTTAATTTCTATATTATTTTTTTTGACTGTTTTATTTGTTTTTATGGCATGATGAATGGCATTTCGCAACTCGAAATGCAACTCGAGATGTGCCATTTTCAAAATATTGAAACTTGCTTTACCAGAAGTGTTTTCTAAGAAAAGTGCCGTTTGTCCTCGAAACCTTAATATTTCTAAATCGTGGTTAATTACTACACTTGCTGGCACATATTTTTCGAGCAAAATAGTATCAAAAACATTGGCGAAATTACGATTCATCTCAGGTTTTATGTTTTTTGATATCGGCGTGGAAGTATCCTCATGATTGTTTTTTATTTGTGGAATGCGATTCAAATTGGCTGGAATTTGTTGTGTATTTGTTTTTTTTCTTTGCGTGTAAAATTTCAGTTTTTTATCTAAAATTGAAAAAAATTGAGTTGATGTACCAATTGTTTCTGATTTGCCGAGCAATAAAAACCCATTTTCGTTTAATGAATAATGAAAAGTTGCAATGGCTTTTTTTTGCGCATTTGGATCTAGATAAATCAAAAAATTTCGACAACTAATGAAATCCATTTTAGAAAAAGGAGGATCCTTTAAAATATTGTGTTGTGCAAACACGCACATATCTCGCAATTGTTTAGTAACTCTATAATTATTATCTCTCGATTTTGTAAAAAATTGCTGCAGTCTAGTTTGCGAAATATTTTTTAATTGATTGGTTGCATATTCTCCGCTTCGGGCAATGGCTATAGCATCTGCACTCAAGTCAGATGCGAATATTTGTATCAAAATAGTACTATTATTTGCTTTCTGAATTTCAGCCAATGTCATTGCAATTGAATAAACTTCTTCTCCTGTTGCACATGCAGCTATCCAAATTCTTAAGGTTTCATTTTGGGTTTTTAGTGATAATAAATTAGGTAAGACGGATTTTTTAAGCGTATCAAATACTTCTAAGTCTCTAAAAAATTCTGTTACATTTATTAAAAAGTCTTGAAATAAAATATCGATTTCGCTGTTATTTTTCAGCAGTATTTTAGAATATTCCGATATGGAATTAATTTTCAAAATGAGCATTCTACGCAATATTCTGCGTTTAATAGTATTCATTTTATAATTATTAAAATCAGCATTTTTTGATTTTAATATAAGATCAATAACAAATCTCAAGTCTGGATCATCATTTGTTATTTCGTCCTCTAATGCCGTTTTTGAAATATCAGATTTTAAAAATGAACTTTTGCTGAGCCATAGCAATTCTTGAGCAATTTGTTCTGGTGATAATACAAAATCAACCACATTTGCTTCAATTGCAGATTGTGGCATACTCATGAATTTGGCAGAATTGTCTTGGGCAAAAGTAATCCCACCAGCTTGTTTTATTTCTTTTAAACCACGAGTACCGTCATTGGCATTGCCAGATAATACAATTCCAATTACGTTTTCTTTATGCGTTTCGGCAAGTGATGAGAACAAAATATCTATTGACAAATTAGATGTTCTTTTGGCGTTTCGAGGCAATAATTTGATGTGACCGTCTACCACTTCAATTTCTTTATCGTGCGGAATCACATATACATTATTAGGTTCGATGGTTTCCATATCATCAATAACCTGCACTTTCATAACTGTAACTTTTGATAAAATAGTCGTTAGTAAACTTTTGTGATCAGGACTCAGGTGTTGCACATATATAAAAGCCATGCCCGTATTTGGCGATAAATTTTGCAATAATTGCGTGATGGCTTCTAGTCCTCCTGCCGATGCTCCGATTGCAACCACAGTAAAAGGTGATGATTTTTCTTTTGAAGTAGTATCGAATTTTTCGATGGAATGAATTTTAGAAATCTCGGTTCGAGAAATGTTTTTTTCAGTTTTTAAAATAGATTTTCCCTTCATAGCAACTGATTGTAAATGTTAAGTTTTTAATCGTAAATTTTTGAATTATGAAGGGATTTCAAATATAGTATTATATATTTAAAAATAGTTATGTTATAAAATTTAATTTTTATTTATATCAAATATATTTTAAAGATTTTGTCAAATATAATTATCTAGGAATAACATAAGTAATATATTTTATTATGCAAC
>JAYWEG010000223.1:0-8581 GCA_043779445.1 Bacteroidota bacterium | reverse complement strand
CCGTTGCAATTGCGTATTCTCAAATGGTTTTGTGTTCGAATTTGACTTCGAAAAATGTTTTAGAAAACGAATCTTGTAACCTGAAATTTGAGTCTTTTTCACATCCCGATTTGCATTTTATTTATCCGACTGTAACTACAGAAGGTGTTAAAACAAAGCCAAAAAGCATTGATTTTATAAAATATTGGAGAATATTTTTGAAAGAAAAAACCTATGGAAGTCTGTTTGATTGGTATTCTATTCTTGAAATTCAGAATAAACAGGGTGAAATTCGTGTTGATGATTCTCAAGAAATTCTTAAAACTTTGGCTCTTAAATCTTATGAAGGAGGATATAAAATCATGATTATTTGGATGGCCGAAAAAATGAATACTGCTGCATCAAACAAATTACTAAAACTATTAGAAGAACCCCCTGAAAAAACTCTTTTTATTTTGATTGCTGAAAATGAGGAGGAGATTATTCAAACCATTCGATCTCGATGTCAAGTTCTTCATTTTGGTAAACTTTCTGACAAAGATATCATAAATGAATTAACGTCTAATCATGGCATTGATCTTCAAACAGCTTCAAAAATTGCACATCAATCACAAGGAAATTTCAACAAAGCTTTGCAATTACTAGAAGGAAATAGTGAAGAACTTCCTTTTGGAGAATGGTTTGTGCAATGGGTTCGAGCAGCATTCCGAGCAAAAGGAAACGCTTCTTCGATACTGGATCTGATTTCTTGGAGTGAAAAAATGGCTAATTTGGGTAGAGAAACACAAAAAATGTTTCTGAATTATTGCACCGAAATGTTTCGTCAAGCCTTACTTTTGAACTATAAAGCAGAAAAATTAGTCTATCTTGAACCAAATGTTGAAAAATTTAAACTCGAAAATTTTGCTCCTTTTGTTAATGGAAACAACATAAATGATATCTTTCGAGAAATTTCTGAAGCACAATATCATATTGAAAGAAATGGAAATGCTAAAATAATATTTACCGATTTATCTATTAGACTAACTCGGTTAATCCATAAAAAATAAAAAGTTATGAACAATGTTGCTCCAATTTTAGTTTTAATCTTCCTTACAGTCACTTTTATTCAGTCTGCCTATGACAAAATTTTTAATTGGAAGGAAACACTTTCGTGGATAAGAAATCTTTTTTCTAAAACTTTTTTACGTTTTTTTACTCCTGTAACGCTTGTTTCGATAATTATTTTAGAACTTCTTGCTGGCGTTTTTAGCGCCGTTGGTTGTATTCAACTCATTATAAACGGCGAAAGAAAATTTGGTTTTTATGGAGCTTGCTTTTCTTGTCTTTCCTTGATTTGTCTTCTTTTTGGACAAAGACTTGTTCGCGATTATGATGGCGCTAGAACCATTGCAATTTACTTTGTTCCTGCAGTAATGGCAGTATATTGGTTGGGTTAATCAACTCAAATTTAAACTCGCCTTATACATTCGCAACTCTTCCCAAGAAAATTTATCGCCATGTAACTCTTTGAGCGGCGAAACCGATTCTTCTTTGTATCCCCGAAATGCACCCGCTAAATCTGCTATTTTATCTTCTGGTAGAACGTCCTGAATAGTAATGGTTTGCGCTTGAATTAATTTTGTTAAATGCCCAAGTATCGTATCTGTAGTGTATTTTCGAATTAAAGCAATGTCAAGAATTGATTTTTTCTCTAGCCATAATTCATAAGTTATTTGAACTGTAGATTTTTTTGGCTCTTTATTTTCTTTCGCTTTGTTGGCGTAACGTTTTACATCGTCATAATTTTCAATTAATGTGATGTTTAACTCTTTAAATTTTTGATGAATCAATTCTACTTTACGAGTTTTATAAAATTTAATTTCATCCGAAGTTAGTTTTTCTTTAGAAATTGTTTCTCCAGAAACTAATGTTTCAATTAATAATTTAGCTTTCATTAGCTTCAGAACTATTTTAGTTTGAATGTCTTCTAAAACTACCAACTCATCATAAAAGGTTTTTACTTTTTTTATTTGCTGTACTTCCTCGATTTTCCACAATATTTCGTAAACCAAATTATCCATCGGCACTAAAAAATAAGCAAATGCTGCTTTAATTCGTTCCTGAATAAATAATAAATCAACACTTTCCTTTGAAAATAGCGAATGTAATTGAGCTATAAATTTTCGAGATGGATCAATTAAGGCATCGATAATTTCTGTTTGCTTTTTTGCCCAATTGGCATGTTTTGATTTTTCCGAAAGTACGGAATCTACATTATAACTAAATTGATGATTCCGCCATTCTTGAGCCAAATCTGTCCAATTAAAACTAGAGGTCAAGTAATTAAGAATAAAATTCTTCGAATCTAATTGTAATGAATTTTTTAGTAATTCCTCACTTGCTTTGTTCAAAGCATAATCCATCACATCTTGATCGCTCGAAATTCCATTCATTCGCATTGGCGAAAGCAACACTAATCCATCCAAAGATCGCAATCGTGAAAGTGCAACATAGGCTTGACCTGGCATAAAAACTTGTGAAACGTCTAATGCAGCCTTATCAAAAGTTAAACCTTGACTTTTATGTACTGTTATTGCCCAAGCTAATTTAATTGGATAATGAACAAACGTACCCAGTATCCCTTCTTCGATTTCCTTTGTATTGACATTAACCGTAAATCGAATATTTTGCCATTCATACTTTTCTACTTCTATTGTTTTGTTTTCATCAGGGAAATGAACCATGATTTCTTTTTCGGATAACGATTCTATGATTCCCATTTTTCCGTTAAAATAGTTTTTATTAAAAGACAGATCGTTTTTAACAAACATGACTTGCGCTCCTATTTTAAGTTGCAAGTTTTGTTCCACGGGAAAAATTTTATCTGGAAAATCATCTACTGTAACAGCTTTAAAAATATGTAATTTCCCTTTCAAATCCTCTAAAGCTTGAGCGTTCATTGCATCTGCTTTGGTGTTATGTGTCGTTAAAGTAATATAGCCTTTATTTGCTTTGAGATCAAAATTTGGTTGTACGAATTTATTGAGAATTTGAATGTCATTTGGAGTTATTTGATTGTTTCTCAAGTTATTTAACACCGAAATAAAACGGTCATCAGTTTGACGAAAAATCTTTGATAATTCAATATACAAGGGTGGATTTTGCTGAATTACGTGTGAATGAAAAAAGAATTTTCCTTTGTAATAATTTTTTAAAGTACGCCATTCTTCATCTCGAACAACAGGTGGTAATTGTAATAAATCACCAATAAATAAAACTTGAACGCCACCAAATGGTTGGTTAGATTTGCGAATATTTTGCATCATAAAATCAATCGCATCGAGCAAATCCGCACGCAACATGCTCACTTCGTCGATAACAAGCAACTCCATGTTTTTAATAACTGCTTTTTTGAGACCACTCATTTTGAAGTTCTTGCGCAACGTCGCTTTAGTATCAAACTTGATGTTATCTGAAAAATCTGGAATAGAATTATCAGGAATAAATCCGCCAAATGGCAACTGAAACATGGAGTGAATTGTCACACCACCAGCGTTTAGGGCAGCAATTCCGGTAGGTGCCACAACTACACAATTTTTATGCGTGGTTTCGATAATTTCTTTAAGCAACGTAGTTTTTCCAGTTCCCGCTTTACCTGTCAAAAAAACAGATCTTTGAGTTTGATTAATAAATTTGAGCGTATATTGAGCGGCTTCGGAAATGTCTTGCATAGAGGTTTTTTAAGTCAATAAAATTATTGTTTTTATTTAGATTAAGATAGAAATCAAATGAAAAAACCTTCAATCTTATACAAATCGAAGGTTTTTTGAAAATCTAAACTAAATTATTTCTTTTTTGCTGCATATTTATCGTTGAGCAATTTAGTCAGTTCTTTTGTAAGATCGTATTTATCTTGAGCGTACAAAACAGTTGCCGCTTCGCCAGTTCCGTATATATAATCGTAACCTTTTTCTTTTCCGTAGTCTTTGATGAATTTCTTTACGCTTTTTACAATCGTATCCATTTCTACTCCACTGCCTTGTTGCAATTCCTGCATCATTTGTTGTTGCGCACCCTGCAATTGTTGCTCACGCTTTTGCAAAGCCTGCATGTTTTCTTGTGCCCATTGTTGCCCTTTAGATTCTGCAACTTTTCGGAAATTGTCTTCGTCTGATTTCAATCGAGCGGCTTGCGATTTTAATTGATTTTCCATGGTCACAGATTTAGCTTTGTATTTTGCCTCTACTTCTTTCGCCTCGGAATATTCTTTCATTAGAATTGAAGTGTCAACAAATGCAGTTTTAAATTCTTTTGCTGGAACAACATCTGTTTTTGCTTTTTCTTTGTTACATGCGAAAATCGTAAATGCAATGGCGACTATTAGAAATGATTTTTTCATTTTTTGTGATTATTTATATTTTAACAAATGTAAACTTTTTTTAATTTCTTGAAAAAAAAGTTTTAAAATTTATGTTTTTTATAAGTATAAGTTTTTCTTATTTGATTGTATTTTTCAATAATTTCAACTTATTAAAAACGGCTTTCTAGGATTTGATTTAAACAAAAATCTTTTTATTATCAATAATTTCTATGTTTATAAACTTAAAAGCACTTTAAATCGCTTTATTTGCGTTTTTAGTTATTTTTTATGACATAAATATGCGAAGAATACTCTAAAGTTGACTTTGCTTTTCGATTTGATTTCAAACCTACAAAAAATGCTCTTACAAAATTCATTTTTCCGTTCTTGTATTTTTCTGATAATAAAGCAACATAAAAAGCATCGAATTTCATGGGCAACACTTTTTCGAGTTTCATTTCGTGTTTTTGAAAAAGTAATTTGATAGCTGTTTTGGAAAAATGCCAAAAGTGAATTGGAACATCAAAGGCAGCCCAAAATTCTTTGTAATGATTTGCATCATAGGATTTGAAATTTGGAACTGCTACCAAAAGTGTTCCATTGGGTTTAAGTAGTCTTTTTAGTTCTTGAATTTGATCATCTAAATCAGGAACGTGTTCTAAAACATGCCACATGGTTATTACATCAAACGAATGCTTTTGTAAATCCAAAGTTGAATTTACAAACCCTACACCTTTACTTTCTGCAATTGATTTTGCTTTTTGACTAGGTTCTACTCCTTTTGTTTGCCAACCATTTTGTTTTGCTACAAAAAGAAAATCACCTGTTCCCGCACCAATATCTAACAAACTTCCTTTCGATTTTGAATAACTATTGATGAGATTTAATTTGTTTTTTAACGCAATGTTTTTTATAAAATGATATAGATTTTCGAACAGAGATCTTTTCCCGTCGGTATGAGAAATATAATCATCGGAATCATAATATTTACCTAAATTATCGCAATCGGGCTGCGGATGTGTAATGAGCATGTCTAAAGATTCATCATAATATAAATCAAAAATTTCTTGCGAAACCGAATGATCTTTTACTTTTAGAAAAAGTGTTTTGTTTTCTAAATTCATACTAAATTAATTAAAAATCTTACTATTTGTTTGGTTTACCAAAAGAAGTTTCACGTGGAACAATACACGTTTTATGTTTATTTATCTTCCCATATAAATCAACAATACTGAAATATCACTTGGTGACACTCCCGAAATTCTTGAGGCTTGAGAAATGGTTATTGGACGAATTTTTGAAAGTTTTTGCTTTGCTTCTATTGACATCGATTTGATTTTATCATAATCAAAAAATTCTGGGATTTTCACATCCTCCAAACGAGTCAACTTGTCGGCATTATTTCTTTCTTTTTCAATGTAACCAGAATATTTTACTTGAATTTCGGCTTGTTCTAAAATTTCTTGATCTAAAATATTTGACGCAATATATTCCGTAACTTTATCAAGTTGCATCATATCTTGTAAATCTATTTGAGGACGAGAAAGTATTTTAAATATCTTATCAGTTTGGTTGACTTCGGCTGTTTGTTTAGCAACTAGAATTGGGTTAACTTCTTCTGGTGAAATACTTGTATTTTTATAGAATGCAACCATTTTTTCGGATTCATTGAATTTATGTTCCATTCTTCGAAGGCGTTTCTCCGATGCTAATCCAATTTTGTGTGCCATTGGCGTTAACCGAAAATCCGCATTATCTTGGCGTAAAAGCGTTCTATATTCTGCCCTAGACGTAAACATTCTATAGGGTTCTTCTGTTCCTTTTGTAATTAAATCATCAATTAAAACTCCAATATAAGCCTCGTCTCGTTTCAAAATCAGTGGTTCTTTTTCTTGAACTTTCAGGGCAGCATTTATTCCGGCCATCAGACCTTGTGAGGCTGCCTCTTCGTAACCTGTTGTTCCGTTTATTTGTCCTGCAAAAAATAAACCTTCGACTAATTTGGTTTCTAAAGTATGCTTTAATTGAGTAGGTGGGAAATAATCATATTCTATGGCATAGCCTGGACGGAAAAACTTCACTTTCTCGAAACCAACTACAGAACGCAATGCTTTAAACTGAACATCTTCTGGCAGCGACGTCGAAAACCCATTAACATACACCTCGCAGGTATTCCAACCTTCAGGCTCTATAAACAGTTGGTGCCGTTCTTTATCTGCAAAACGGTTAATTTTATCCTCGATTGAGGGACAATATCTTGGTCCAATAGATTTTATGCGACCGTTAAACATTGGCGAACGGTCAAATCCTTCTCGCAAAATATCGTGAACATCAAGCGAAGTATACGTCATGTGGCACATCCGTTGATGCGTTAAAGGTTTGGTAATATCAGAATAAGAGAATTTATCTGGTTTTTCATCACCTTTTTCTTCGTTCATTTTGGAATAATCTAATGATCTTCCATCAACTCTTGGTGGAGTCCCGGTTTTCATTCTTCCAGCTTCGAAACCAGCTTTGATTAAGTCTTCGGTAATTCCGTAAGACGCACTCTCGCCTGCTCTTCCGCCACCATGCTGTTTTTCACCAATATGAATCAATCCGTTTAAAAAAGTCCCATTGGTTAACACAACAGTTTTTGATTTAATTTCTAAACCAAGTGATGTTTTTATTCCTTTGATTTTACCATTTTCAATAATTAAACCTGAAATCATTTCTTGATAAAAGTCAAGATTTGGAGTTCCTTCGAGCATCATTCTCCATTCTTCTGCGAAACGCATTCGATCAGATTGAACTCTTGGTGACCACATTGCTGGACCTTTTGACTTATTCAACATCTTGAATTGAATGGCGGTTTTATCAGATACAATTCCAGAATACCCTCCCATGGCATCGATTTCTCTAACAATCTGTCCTTTCGCAATTCCACCCATTGCTGGATTGCACGACATTTGGGCAATGTTTTGTAAACTCATGGTTACTAATAATGTTGATGCGCCGAGATTTGCAGAAGCCGCTGCGGCTTCTGAACCCGCATGTCCTGCGCCAACCACTATTACATCGTATCTTTCTTGAAACATTTTAATTTAAGAATTGCGAGATACTAATTGCGAAATAAATCGAAATTGTAAATCAATTATTGATTGTTCCACGTGGAACTTTTTTACTACTATAGAATATTACTAAAAACTGTTCCACGTGGAACAAAGTTTTTTTTAAAATTTTATATTTAAATTATCATCGGGTTGTGCTGTTTGTTCCACGTGAAACATTGCAAGTTTTTCGTTTTCTTTGTCTCTCATTGTTTTCTCGTCAGATTTTGTTTTGTCTTTGAATCCGCAATAATGCAAAACTCCGTGAATCATTACTCGTCGCAATTCGTCTTCGAAAGTGGTTTTAAAATCCTTTGCATTGTCCTGAACTCGTTCTGTAGATATAAAAATATCGCCTGAAATTTCCTTTCCAAGAGAATAATCAAAACTTATAATGTCGGTTAAGGTATCGTGTTTTAAATATTGTTTGTTGATTTGAACTAGAAATTCATCATTGCAAAAAATATAGTTTATTTCTCCTTCAGTTTTGTTTTCAGAGAGAATTACTTTTGAAATCCATTCAGATATTTGGGGTTCATTTTGTAATTCAAAATCAGATTCATAATTAAAATCAATCATTTGTTTTGAAATATTGTTGAACTTTTTGATTAAAATTCGAGCGCAAAGGTAAGGTTTGTCGATTTAGAATCTCAATAGATTTTAAATAATCTTTCAAAGAGTTCGGTAAAGATGTTGCTGGAGCGTTGAATGATTTTTTATTGCTTTCAGATTGTCGCTTTTCTTCTTCACCTTGTTCTTGAACTGCATTCTCAAGTTTCAAGAGTTCCTGTTTTAAATTTAAGGCTTTTTGAAGAATTTCGTTTTTAAAACCTTTATTTAATAACTGCTTCTCGATATCTTTCATTTGATTGATAGCGTTTTGCCCTTGCCCGCCTAATCCTTTTTTGTTGAGTTCGTTTTGCAGTGCTTCACGAAGTTGTTGTTGCTCTTTGAAAATCTGCATGATTTCTTTTGCATTTCCTTCTCCGTCTTGACCGTTTTCTCCTTCTTTTCCATTGCCAGAACCAAAGCTTCCACTTCCTGATTGGCCATCTTTTCCGGATTTACCTCCATCTGTTTTAACGCCTTTACCAGATTTACCGCCTTCATTCTTTCCCTCTTTTCCTTCACCTTTGCCTTCACCCTTACCCTCCTGATTTGTTCCATCTTT
>JAYWEG010000222.1:0-8583 GCA_043779445.1 Bacteroidota bacterium | reverse complement strand
TGGAAAATTTCATTCAATCTTTCTTGGTTAATTTTTATTTTTGAAGCGTTATTTTGAGCAGATTGTAGTGGTTCAAAAGGATGATCTAATTTGTATTTGTACACCTTCAAAAAGGAAAGCATTTCTGTTTTTGTGAATTTTTCTTCTTTTTTCTTTTTTACCTCTTGAGCAAAGCAAATACAAGAAAATAACAATAAAAATAAGGTTACTTTTTTCATGAAAAATATTTATTTGTTGTAAATTTAACAAAAAATTTGCAATATAAAAATTTATATACTAAAAAATTGATAATTCTTTATTTTTAGTTTTAATAGTGTTTAAAATATAAAATACTAAATAAAATAGGCTAATGCAATACCAAGAATTATCATGGAAATCTTTGCCATATTAAATTTGTGACCTTCGCTACTTTCGAAAATTATGGTTGAAGAAATATGAAACAAAATACCAATTACAATTGCTGTAATTTCTTTGTAAAATTGCTCTAAAAAAGACAAGTAATTTGCAAGAATCGTTCCCAAAGGAGTCATAATTGCAAATACAATCATAAAAATAAACATCGCTATTTTGTTGAGTTTCGCAGTATTAAAAAACGTTGTTAAAATAATGGCTATGGGCAAATGATGTATCGCAATTCCTGTAGCTAATTCGGCATGACGATTCACTGGAAAACCCTCAAGAAGCGCATGAATACAAAGTGAAATAAATAACAACCAAGGAATTTGATTCATTTTTTCGTGTCCATGAACATGACCATGCTCTGCTCCTTTCGAAAAAAATTCTAAGGAAATTTGGAATAATATCCCTATCATGATGAAAATTCCAATAGAGGTATTCTTTGATTCGTAAATTTCTGGTAGCAAATGAATTACTGTTAAAGAAAGTAAAAATGAACCACTAAATGCTAAAAGCAATTTGAGGTTTGTTTTGTTTTGAGGTTTAAAAAACAAAGCAATCCCATAGCCAATAATTACAGAAAATAATGGTAAAAGGTACTTCATCTATTTAAAAATCATAATTAATCGCTCACTATCAACTTTATGGAATTTTTTGAGTTTATAATCCCCAAAAGTATCCAAAAGAAATATTCCTGCTTGATCCATCAGCAGCTCGAAATCTTGAAGTGTGAAGGCTCGAACTTTCTCTGTAAAATGATATTTAATTCCTTTATCTTCGAAATCAATTTCTTTGAAAATGTATCCATCTTGATGAAGTCTCTTAATTTTAAAATCAATTTCTTCAACCGTTTTGGTTTCTTCTGGAACTAAATTTGAAATTACTTGATTGACATTCATAAAATCAATCACTCCAAAACCATATTCCGAAAGACTTTCTTTGATAGAAATAAGTGTTTTGAGATTATCTTCTTCGTTTTCGAAATATCCAAAACTGGTAAAAAGATTAAAAATTCCGTCGAATTTCTCCTCAAAAGGTTCGCGCATGTCATGAACCCGAAAATGCAGAGAAGTATTTGTGTTTTTACTGGCAATTTCAATGCTATTTTCGGACAAATCTACTCCTAAAACGTCATAACCTAATTGGTTCAGATAGATTGAATGTCTCCCTTTTCCACAAGCTAAATCTAAAACCTTGGAGCCTTCATCCATGTTGAGATAATGAGTTAAATTATCCATGAAAATTTGTGCCTCGCGATAATTTCTATCTTTGTAAAGTATGTGATAATAGGGAGAATCGAACCAAGAATCAAACCACTTTTTTGAACTTTGATTCGTTTGAGAACGAGAATTTGTAGAATTTGACATTTATTATGTTTTGAAAACCATTTAAAATGCAAATTTAAACTATTTTTGCAAAATATTACTAAGAGATGAACTTTGGGTGTTATTTTTGATATCGAAGGAATATATTTCTATGTAAATGATGAATAATATGGAAAATTTTAGAATGATTGCAAAAACCTTTTTTGGTTTTGAAGAAATACTAGCAAATGAGTTAAAAAACCTCGGTGCACAAGATGTGGAACCAGGCGTTCGAATGGTAAGTTTTAAAGGTGATAAAGGTTTTATGTACAAAGCAAATTTATCCTTGAGAACGGCTCTAAAAATTTTGAAACCTATTTATTTTTTTAAAGCCAGAAACGAACAAGATTTATACAAAGGTGTTTCGGGAGTCAATTGGTCCAAATTTCTTAATGCTAACCAAACTTTTGTGATTGATGCCACGGTACATTCGGAGTATTTTAATCATTCCGAATTTGTTTCTCAAAAATGTAAAGATGCCATTGTGGACCAGTTTAGAGAACGAACAGGACAGCGTCCAAGCATCGAAAAAGTGCATCCCGATCTGCGAATAAATATCCATATAGATAAAGATCAAGTGTCTATAGCACTTGATACCTCAGGTAATTCTCTAAATCAACGTGGATACAGAACGGCAACAAATATTGCGCCCATAAACGAAGTTTTGGCAGCAGGAATTTTATTGCTTTCGGGTTGGGATGGTCAAACTGATTTTTTAGATCCTATGTGTGGGTCCGGAACTTTTTTGGCAGAAGCCGCCATGATAGCTTGCAATATTCCAGCCAATATTAATCGAAAAGAATTTGCTTTCGAAAAATGGAACGATTGGGATAACGATTTATTTGATAATATATCTGATAGTTTATTAAAACGAATTCGAGAATTTCATTATACCATCGTTGGTTATGACAAAGCACCGAGTGCAGTTCAAAAAGCCAAAGACAATATCAAAAACGCTAATTTAGAGGAATATATAAAAATTGAAGAACGGAATTTTTTTGATACTGAAAAAACTTCCGAAGGCAAATTACACATGGCATTTAATCCACCCTATGATGAACGATTGGACATTCACATGGAAGAATTTTATAAAAACATTGGCGATACTCTCAAAAAGAATTATCCAAATACAAATGCTTGGTTCATTACCGGAAACCTAGATGCCTTGAAGTTTGTAGGATTGAAACCCTCTCGAAAAATTAAACTTTTCAATGCTAGTATTGAGGCCCGTTTAGTAAAATATGAAATGTATGAAGGCAGCAAACGAACCAAATTTCAAGTTCAAAAGGCTGAATAACTTTCAATAATTATAAAAAATCATGTCAAAACTCCAATATCGCGCCTTTTTTTATCAACTCATTTGTTTTGCAACCCTGTTTGTATTGTTTAGATACTTAATCTTTAAATATATAGACCTTTCGGGATTTTTTATTCCATTTACAGCATTTATTTTGGGAACTATTTTGGCTCCAAAATTCAAAGCCCTAAAAACCAAAGATGGAGAAAAGCTGTACATGAGTTGGTTGTTTTTGAAAGGAATGAGAGAAATTGGATAAATCAAATTATAATTTAATTTATCCCATAAAGTTATTAAAAAGTATTGTACCTTTTTTTGATTTAAGAAATAAAAAACTTTGTAGCTTTGTTAAAATATAATTTTTGCAATTCAAAACTATGAATTTCACTAAAACAACCGAGCAATCATCAAAATACGAACATTTAGAAAAAATGACCGTGAATGAATTGCTTACAAACATCAATAACGAAGATAAGACTGTGGCTTTTGCAGTCGAAAAATCTATGCCGCAAATAGAAAAATTAGTAACCGAAATTGTCACTTTGATGAAACTTGGAGGCAGAATTTTCTATATTGGTGCTGGAACTTCCGGACGATTAGGGATTTTAGATGCATCGGAATGTCCTCCAACATTTGGAGTTTCTCACAACTTGGTAAACGGAATTATTGCCGGTGGTGATTTTGCAATTAGAAAAGCAGTAGAAAACGCCGAAGATAATATTGAAAATGCATGGATTGATTTATCAGAATTTGATGTAAATAAAAATGATGTTGTTATTGGCATTGCAGCTTCTGGAACCACACCATACGTTATCGCTGGTCTCGAAAAATGTAACGAAAACAATATTCTCACGGGCTGCATTACTTGCAACGAAGGTTCGCCTTTGTCTAAAACTGCAAAATTGCCCATTGAAGTTGTTGTAGGTCCAGAATTTTTGACAGGAAGCTCCAGAATGAAAGCCGGTACCGCACAAAAACTTGTTTTGAACATGATTACAACTGCAACTATGATTCAACTTGGCAAAGTGAAAGGTAATAAAATGGTAGATATGCAACTATCTAACGAAAAATTAGTAGATCGTGGCGTAAAAATGATTATGTCAGAAATTGAAGTTTCTTATGAAAAAGGTTCAGAATTA
The DNA here is from genome assembly GCA_043779445.1 of Bacteroidota bacterium. Classification (GTDB taxonomy): domain Bacteria; phylum Bacteroidota; class Bacteroidia; order Flavobacteriales; family Flavobacteriaceae; genus Flavobacterium. The sequence goes on along the minus strand of JAYWEG010000222.1, from coordinate 4,387 downwards.
CTTCAAATATATGGAAGTGTTCGCAATGCTGTTGATAATTTTATAAAATAAAAATATGCCAACCAATAGAGATGTTTTATTAAAAGGAGTTAAATATTTGTCTGGATCATTGCCGTTATTTTTTATTGGTCCATCTATAATTTATAATTCCCAAATGAATCTTGGAAATAAATGGCATTATTTAGTCTTAATTCTAGGGATTTTATTTTGTCTTGGAGCCATGTTTTTGATGTTTTTGGGCATAAAAACAATCATGAAAAGTATGTTTGATAAATAATGGAAAACCTAATCAACATAAACGAAACTTATGAAAAAGTAAATCTCATTAATTCGAAACTTAATAATCGAGAATTCGAAGATTGTGTTTTCAGGAATTGCAATTTTTCGAATGCCGATTTTTCATACAATTCATTTATCAATTGCGAATTTTTAGATTGCAACTTGTCGATGTTGCAAATGACAAATGTGAGTTTGAAAACGGTAATTTTTAAAAATTGTAAACTACTCGGAATCCTATTTCACAATTGCGATAATTTTTTGTTTCAAGTCGAATTTCAAGATTGCGTTTTAGATTATGCCTCATTTGCCAATAAAAAAATGACAAAAACCAATTTCAATTCTTGTTCCATGAAAGAAGTATCTTTTATCGGCGCCAATTTAACAAATTCAAATTTTGAAAATTCAAATCTCGACAATTCAATTTTCAACGAAACAAATTTAACTAGTACCGATTTTTCAACAGCATTCAATTTCAAAATAGATCCAGAATATAATATCATGCGAAAAGCAAAATTTTCAACAACGGGAATACTTGGACTTTTAGATAAATATGATATTATTGTGCAATAGAAAATATTAAAATGGAAACTAACTCGATTTATTTAGAAAACGTTAAAAAACAATTTTTGTATTACAAAACTATTGGCGAAAAAGCCATGAATCAACTCGAAGAAAATCAATTGTTTATTAGTTTAAACCAAGATACCAATTCTATTGCAACTATCGTAAAACATGTATCTGGAAACATGCTTTCACGTTGGACCGATTTTTTAACCACCGATGGCGAAAAAGAATGGCGCAGCCGCGATGCCGAATTCGAGGAAACAATTACTACAAAACAAGAACTTTTTGAAACTTGGGAAAAAGGCTGGAAATGCTTTTTTGATGCATTAAATTCCATTCAACCCCTTCAACTTTCTTCCATTATATACATCCGAAACGAAGGACATAAAATTCTAGAGGCAATAAACAGGCAATTAGCACATTATCCATATCATATTGGGCAAATTGTTTTTTATGCCAAAATGCTAAAAACTACAGATTGGGAAAGTTTATCTATTCCAAAAAATAAATCAAATAGTTATAATTCGGAGAAATTTGCCAAAGAAAAAAGTATCAAAAGTTTTACTGATGATGAATTAACGAAATTAAAATGAAAAAAAAATTATTATCGCCAATATTCTTATTATTATTTTCTTGTTATAATCAACAATGCGATTGCAAGTTATACAAAACAGGAAAATTCGAATTTATACAAGAAATTCAAGGAGTAAAAAAAACAACTATTTTCGAAAGAACCAAAAATTTGCAAATCGAAACTTACGAAAATAAAACCGACACTGCGTCAGTGCGTTGGGTGAACGATTGTGAATTTGTTTTACAAAAATTACATCCAAAAAACATGCAAGAACAAAAAGCAATTTCAATGCGAATTATTTCTACAAACAAAAATTCATATTCTTTTGAATATTCATTTGTTGGAAGTGAAAAAAAACAAAAAGGAAATGCGAAGAAATTGTAAGGTAGTTTTTTGATTGTAATTTTAAAATTAAATTTGATTTATTAAATTGAAATTGATTTAATAAGTTTTGTAACAAAATGACAATTTGCAACGTATAACCCTTTTAACATATATACAAAAAACCCAAAATGATTGAACTTTTATCGAATTCTAGTGCTTGGATTGCGTTGTTAACCTTAACTTTTTTAGAAATTATTCTCGGAATTGACAATATTGTTTTTTTGTCGATCGTTTCCGGAAAATTGCGCGAAGAAGATCAGCCAAAAGCCAGAAAAATTGGGCTTTTGTTAGCAATGGCTTTCCGTATTGTGTTACTTTTTGGGATAACTTGGGTTTTAGGCTTGCAAAAATCAATTTTTGATTTAGATTTAGGCTTTTTCTCGGCTCATGTAACGGGTCAAAGCATCATTATTTTTGCTGGCGGATTGTTTTTGTTATACAAATCAGTTTCAGAAATTCATCATAAAATGGAAGGAGACGAAGATTCTGAATCTGGAAAAGCAAGCAATACTTTAACAGCAGCAATTATTCAAATTGCAGTTTTGAACCTTGTTTTTTCGTTTGATAGTATTTTGACAGCTGTTGGATTAATTAGTATGAAACCTTTAAATGAAGGCGGATTTGGATATGATGGTGCTCTTGCAATTATGATTCTTGCCATAATAATTTCAATAACCATCATGATGATTTTTGCTGGACCAGTGAGTAAATTTGTAAACCAACATCCAACAATTCAAATACTTGGATTATCGTTTTTGATATTAATTGGTGTAATGCTACTTGCTGAAGGATCCCATTTGGCACATTTTAAATTTGGCAATGATACCGAAGTTGGCACTATTCCGAAAGGATATTTGTATTTTTCGATTTTCTTTTCATTGTTTGTAGAATTTTTAAATTTGAGAATGAAAAAATCTAAGAATCCTGTAAAATTACATAATAATCAAATTATGGACCAAGAGTTGAAAGACTCTGATTTGCTGGATTAAAACCTATGATAAATGCTCTGTTAAGTTTATAAAAACATTAACAGAGCACTTTTAGAATTAACTATTCTTGATAAAGGCGTTAAGTACTAAAAAATATTGGAATATTCCTGGCATAAAAATGTTTTTTAATTGAAATAGAATCCATTTGGTCCTACTCCAACTGTAACTTCTTTTTGCAAAACTCCAGTCAAAGAATATACATAGGCTTTAGAATTTGCAGTAAAATCGCCACCATCGGCAATATAAACTCTATTTTCTTTTACAGCAAATCCATACATCTGTCCATAAAGAGAAGTAGAAGTGTAACTAAAAACACTTGTATTTGGAATAATTGTATCCGAAACATTCATTGCATAAACACTTGTTCCAATAGTATAATAGAGTTTAGAATTTTCAATATCTAAATTGGCAGCACCAGTTTGTGAAGCCGGAAAATCTATTGTGGTAAACAAACGTGTTGATAAATTTACTTTTACTAATTGACTTGGTACATTATACGGAGCACGCAAAACATATAAAAAGCCATTACTAACATCCATAGAATTTGCATCTGAACCAATAGAAATGGGTGCTTCTAAAGTATTGTTTGCAGGATTAAAAACAAGGATTTTAGTGTTATCAAAAGGCTCAATTATATAAATTTTTCCATTATCTAAGATTAATTTATCTGCCGTAGCGTTCAAAGGAATTGTCGTTTCAATGGTGTTTGTCTCAAGGTTTATGACCGCCATGAAATCATCGGTATTTCCGGAAGTTGGATTAGCATAGGAATAGGTATTTGCGTTTGTGACATAGGCTTTTCCGTTATACACAACACCATATCTTGGAATTTGTAAACCTGTTTCAATTTTTGAAACTAATTTCAAAGTTTTTTTATTAACCACATTAATTTTGTTTGATCCATTTGAGATTATATAAGCATTGTCACCGCCAAAAAAAATTGACTGCGCAAATTTGCCCATCAAATCTCCCGGATTAGCCGCTGTGTAAGCATTTTGTGTAAATGAATTCAAATCATTACTCAAAAAAGATACCGAACCTTGACCAGCACTACCTTCGTTCAATATGAAAATTCCATTTTCAAATGCTCCTGGTTCTGGTTTTAAGACTACAACATAGTCGTCTTTGCTACACGATGACACTAAAAAAACGCTCCAAAGAGCAATTACAACTAATTTACTAATTTTCATTCTATTTAAAATTTAAGGTTTATGTACATATTAAAATTTCTTCCAGGCATGGGTCTATCTTCGACACTTTGGTAATATTGATTGAGCATATTTCTGATTTCAAAACCAAGTTTTGTAGATTTAAAAAACTTAAAATTATAATCAAGTCCAATATTTGAGACCCTATACGATTTAATTATTTCATTTGGATCGTTGTCTGATCGGGTATAAACAAATCCGTTATATAGAAATTGATAATTTAAAGAAAAATTTTTGAAAGAATACTGCACTAAACTTGTGAACTTATGAAAAGGAACATAGAAAAGTTGTTTGTTTGTTTCTTCATTTTTCGAAATTGTATAGGCATATGTAGCATTTAGAGATACATGATGTTTTCTAAAACCATTCTCATAATTCAAAATGGTTTC
>JAYWEG010000221.1:0-3479 GCA_043779445.1 Bacteroidota bacterium | reverse complement strand
ATAATAAACAGAAACACAAAACAATAAAAAATTCCATTTGAAAGCGATTCAAAATTTTATATTTTTTCTTTTTTTTACGATTTGTTGTACCGTTTTTTCTCAAACAGCGCGCGTTAAAGGAGTAATTTTAAACGAAAATAAAAAACCACTAGAGAACGTAAAAGTTACTTGCGGAAATTTAGAAACCACAACCAACAAAAATGGTTTTTATGAGTTGATTGTTCCTGCAAATCAACTCAACAAAATTATTTATTCTGACGGAAAAACGACGAAAACCTTGACCATCGAAATCAAACCTAATGAAGATTTTGAATTCAATCCCGTGATGAATAATGTAGAAGAAATGGCAGAAGTTTTAATTACCAATAAAAATCGAAAACGCGTTCAAGGCATCACAAATATTGAACCCGAAGTCATTCGCAAAATCCCAGGAGCAAATGCCGGAATCGAAAATATTCTAAAAACCTTGCCAGGCGTATATTCTAACAATGAATTAAGTACACAATATGCTGTTCGTGGTGGAAATTACGACGAAAATTTAGTGTATGTAAATGAAATAGAAGTGTATAGACCATTTTTAGTTCGTTCTGGTCAGCAAGAAGGATTAAGTTTCACAAATACAGATTTGGTTCAGAATGTAGATTTTTCTGGCGGTGGATTTCAAGCTAAATATGGTGATAAATCATCCTCGGTTTTAGATATTACATATCGAAATCCAACCAAATTTGGGGCCAATTTAGACCTAAATTTTCTTGGCGGAAGCTTATCTGTCGATGCCGTTTCTAAAAATCAAAAATGGACTGCAATCACTGGAGTTCGGTATCGTGACAACTCACTTTTGGTAAACAGTCAAGAAACAGAATCGAATTTTAAACCCACATTTGCAGATGTTCAAACCAATGTAAATTATAATTTTTCAACAAAATGGCAATTTAGTTTTTTAGGTAATATAGCACAAAACAAATATGATTACCAGCCACTTTCTCGACAAACTAATTTTGGAACCATCAACGAACCTATTGCACTTTTAATTCGATATGCTGGTCAAGAAAAAGACAAATACACTACCTATTTTGGTGCATTGAAGGCAACATTTAAACAAAATGAATTTAATACCTATAAATTTATTGCCTCAACCTATCATACTATTGAACAAGAATATTTTGACATCAATGCAGCCTATTCTCTTGGCGAAGTTGATGCAAATTTGGGTTCAGAAACTTTTGGAAATGTAACGTTTTCTCGTGCTATTGGTTCGCAACTCAACCATGCTAGAAACGATTTAGATGCTTTGATTGTCAATGCCGAATTAAAAGGTTTTCATGATCGAGTGAAAAATCAATTAGAATGGGGAATTAAATTCACACGTGAAAATATTCGGGATAGAATTAGTGAATATGAAGTGATTGATTCCGCAGGATTTTCTCTAAATCCACCTGTTGTTAATGTACCAAGAGACGATCAACCGTATAATCCATACACAGGACCATTAGTTCCATATCAAAACGTGAGAGCCAAAAATTTTGTAAACATCAATCGATTATCGGGTTTTGTTCAATGGAATCGAAAAGATAATTTGGGTGATTCGCAAGTTTGGTACAATGCAGGGATGCGTTTTCACGATTGGCAGGTTTCTGGAGATACTATTAATGGAAAAAATCAAATCGTTTTTAGTCCACGATTTCAATTTGCTATCAAACCCGATTGGGAGCAGGATATGGTTTTTAGAATTTCCGCAGGAATGTATGCACAACCTCCTTTTTACAGAGAACTTCGAGACGAAAATGGAGCGGTTCAACCCGATGTAAAAGCTCAAAGATCAATACATTTTGTTTTGAGCAACGACTACAGTTTCAAACTTTGGAATCGACCATTCAAATTGGTTTCCGAAGCCTATTATAAATCCATTTCAGATGTCAATTCCTATACACTAGATAATGTTCGTATTCGATACGCAGCGGATAATAATGCAAAAGCATACGCTCAAGGTTTGGATTTTAGACTCAATGGAGAATTTGTTCCAGGAACCGATTCGTGGTTGAGTTTTGGTTATCTCAAAACCGAAGAAAATATAGATAACAAAGGATATATTGCTCGCCCAACGGATCAAAGATTGAAATTTGGAATTCTTTTTCAGGATTTTATGCCAAAAATTCCCAGTGTGAAACTCTACTTGAATTTGGTTTATAATACAGGTTTGCCTGGTGGTTCCCCCAGTTATGCCGATCCCTATTTGTACCAAAGCCGATTGAGAGATTATCGAAGAGCTGATATTGGATTTTCGTATGTTTTCACAGAAAAAAACAAAAAAAGAAATCAGGATCATTGGTTGCAGCGATTTAAAGATTTGTCTGTTGGTTTTGAAATTTTTAATATGTTCAATAATCAAAACGCTATAACAAATACTTGGGTTCGCGATGTATATACTAAAAATCAATACGGAATCCCAAATTACTTGACCACCCGAACTTTTAGTTTAAAATTGACGGCGAAACTTTAATTTTTATATATTTACATAAAATAATGACAATGAAAAAATATTTTATACTTCCTGTTTTCGCAATTTCATTTTTATTTAGTTGTAAAAACGAAGAAGAAAAACCAAAAGTGAGTTACGATACAACTTCTAAAAAAGTAGTTGAATCAAAACAAGATACTACAAAAGTTGTTGTTGCAGATTTACCAATTCAATTTGACGGTACACAATTTCTGATTTATCCAATTGGTGAAGTTCGAATTACAGATTATAATAGTAAAATTAGTTATTCTAGATCAGAAAAAACAGATGTTAGTTTTGTAATTTCTAGTAATTTAGAAAACGAAATCACCGGGAATTTGCAAAATCTAAAATTCCAGAGAATTGATTCTGATACGCTAGTTTCACTTACCGATAAACCAATCAATATTCAATCTGTAATGTATCTCAAAACTTTGGCGAATAAATTAAAAAAACAATTTTTGGTTTATTCTGTTGCCGATGTAGATTCCAACAAAGATGGAGATTTAGATGGAAACGACATAAAATCGCTATATATTAGCGGAATTGATGGTTCAAATTTCATTAAAATTTCAGCAGATTTTCAAGAGGTAATTGATTGGAAAATAATTGATTCTCGAAACAGATTGTATTTTAGAACCATTGGAGATAATAACAAAAATGGTGCTTTTGATAAATCCGATAAAGTGCATTTTAACTATGTAGATCTTTTAGATAAAGAGCTAAAAGCGCAAGAATTTTCTGCGTTATAAATCAAAATGATCCATACCAATTTCGTTAATCTCATCTTTGGCATTTTCTTTTTTAGTCCACATTTTTCTCAAAACAATATAAAATAAATAATCTGTCCCAAGCCCAAAAGGTATTGCGATTAGTGACGTTATAACAGTATTATTCCAATCAAAATTTGTATGAGTTAAAAGAAAAACGAACCCCAAAATCAATCCTCCAATTGCAGTTCCAGCATAATAAACAGCAACCC
>JAYWEG010000220.1:0-3499 GCA_043779445.1 Bacteroidota bacterium | reverse complement strand
TTTCGTCCTGCGATGATGCTTTAATATTTCTCTTGATTTCGAAATCTCGAACCTGAAATTGAAATGGGATTTCGTCTATTATTTTAGCCGTAACTGGAAATGTATAATAATTTTTTATAGAAATATTAATCAAATTTACATCACCATTGGATAATTTTTCTGGCGTGATTCGTGTTCCTTCAATTCCAGTTTTTGCAAAGAAAAGAATCATAATATCCATCAAAAAAAATACTCCGAGTCCTAGAACTAAAATGCATGTGGCTCGATACAAAAACGGAAAGAAAAAAGCACACAAAAACAACATGATAATGCCCAAAAGAACATAGAAAAAAAAGTTGCTAATGTATAAATTTTTTATGAATTTCATTTTTTTAGGTTGTTGTTAAGTTTGAGATTTAGGTTGAGGATTAGAATTTATATAAAAACCAAAAACTTTAAACTCTAAATATTACTTTATCTTGGAATCTCTACCGAATCGATAATTTGCTTGATAATTTCAGTACTCGAAATACCTTCCATTTCTCGCTCTGGTGTTACTATTACACGATGTTGCAATACAGGAATTGCGGCATCTTTGATATCTTCTGGAGTGACGAAATCACGACCACGAATAGCAGCAAAACCTTTTGCAGCATTTAGAATTGCAATGGAGGCTCGAGGAGAAGCTCCAAGATATAAAAAGGCATTTTCACGAGTATTGATTACTATTTTAGCAATATATTCAAGTAGATTTTGCTCCACTATAATTTGTCTGACCAGGGCTTGATATTTCTTGATCTCATCTGATGAAAGTATCGTTTTGATGTTTTCTAATTTGCCTTGATTTTGCAAAGCATGTTCCCTTTGAATTATGGTGATTTCCTCTTCTAATTTTGGATAATCAATGCTAATTTTAAACAGAAAACGATCCAATTGTGCTTCAGGCAAACGATAGGTTCCCTCCTGCTCTATTGGGTTTTGAGTGGCAATTACCAAAAATGGTGTTTCCAAAATAAACGCATTTCCGTCGATAGTAATTTGGCGCTCTTCCATTACTTCAAAAAGTGCAGCTTGTGTTTTTGCAGGAGCACGATTAATCTCATCGATTAGAATTAAATTCGAAAAAATTGGTCCTTTTTTGAATTCGAATTCTGATTTTTTTAAATCAAATATCGAAGTTCCTAAAATATCCGACGGCATTAAATCTGGCGTGAATTGAATTCGACTAAAACCAATATTCAATGTTTTTGACAACAATTTTGCAGTAATTGTTTTTGCAACTCCGGGAACTCCTTCTAGTAAAACGTGTCCGTTTGAAAGAATTGCAACTAACAATTGATCAATCATTTTTGATTGTCCAACAATCACTGTTCCTAGTTCATATTTAATGGCATTGATGCTGTCCAAAAGTGGCGCAAGGTTTATTCTTGATTCGAAACTTACGTTTTCGTTTTGAAGTCCTGAGTTGTTTATATCTTCCATTTTATTATATCTTTTATTTATTATTAAAACACAAATTTCACAAAGTGTTAGTCCTATTATTTTAAATTTTGAATTCCATTTTAATCTTATTTTCTATACCTAATCGTAACCTAAATCTTATTCTCAGATCATCTTTTCAATAGCTTTATTCATTTCAATCAAATCGCTTTCCACACTCGAATGTGAGCTTTTTTTATAAGCATTTATTAAATGAGCTACTTTTTGAATGTCTTCAACGCTTTTTCCAGATTTTTGATGGAGTTTTTTTACAAAATCATCATCAAGTTTTGTGGTATCAATCAAATATTGATTTCGGATTCGTTCCAAAAAATAAATGATTTTTTTATTTATTATATTGTCGTGATCGCCTTCTTGATAATACAAATTACCAATGGTTTTTGTGAACTCCAGCGTAGTATTTTCTAATGGTTTGATTATTGGAACAATACGTTGCTTTCGTTTTGCGTTGAAAATCATAAAAATGATCATTCCTATCAAGAAAACTTGCCAAGCATATCGCAAAGCAGGTTGCGAAAGCCAATAGGCTAAGGGTGAATCCGAAATTACTTTGCCAGTTTGATTTTTAATGTTCCAAAATATAGCACCTTTTGGAATATAGGACAATACTTGTTGTGCATATTCGCCATGATTATCTTTCAATAAATGAAAATTTGTAAATGCGGCTGGTTGCGAATGCAAAAGAAAAAAGCCTGAATTGAATTTTACTTTTATGAAATTTACTCGAGTGCTATCACCACTTTGATACCCCAAAACGGTGGAATTAATCGTATCAATTTTAGAAAAATAACTTGGGTTTGCTCCTTCCTTTATTTTGTATTTTTTTTTGCCAAGTTTTTGGTTTGCCACCCAATTGAATGTACTGTCTTTATAGTTAAATTCAGATTGCATTTCCAATTTCAACGTATCTAGCAATTGCTCAGAAAATTGTTTGTTACTCAAGAAAACGGTATTGCCACGAGTTACAAATTTGCAAATTTCGTTCACAGATTCTTTATCCAAATCTGAATATTCCTCGATATTCATGAAAGTTCCTTTCGAATAAAAATCATGTGCTTGTGGTGTTGCTGATGTATCAACAACCGCGGCGGCTGTCTCATCTGCAGAAATCGAATCAGATTTTACATTTGAACTGTTTTCATAATCAAAATCATCAATAAAATACTCATAAGGCGAAACTTCTATTTTTTTGATGTCTTGATTTTTTAGTAATCCTCCAATTTCTTCATTAAAAACATACATTCCTAAAGGAATTTTATCTTTTAAAGAATAGGTTGGCGACCAATCTATTGGTTTTGGTTTATTGATATCGATGTACACAATTCCTGCAATCACAAAAATCAATAACACTATATATATTTTGAGCGTTCTATCCATTGCCAAGTAATTTTATAGATTTTTCAAACGCTTGTTTTGCTTTTTCGAAAGTATTTTCGTCGAGTTCGAATTCGCCATACCAAATATTGTTATATATATAGGACAAATATTCAAAATCTTGTTTTTGAGCAGGATTTTTGATTTCGTATAAATAATCGGAATTGGTTTTTTCTAGATCCCAAAAAATGATTTCGTTTGCCGAAAGTTTTTTTAATAACCAAAGATAATAATACCGAATTGACAATCTGTTATCGCCAGATTTCAGCGTATTTTGAATTAATTTCTCAAAATCTACCAATCGAAGATTTTTTTCGATTTCAGAATAATCGATAATTTTTTTATCCGAATTTTTTCCAAAAATCCAACTTCCTTCTTTGTTTAGAATTGATTTTACTATCATATAAACTACAAAAACGATAATCAAAACACCAATAAATCGCAATAAAATTCCTGTTACGTTGGATGCTGCAGTTTGTGAACCTAAATCGAAAATGGAATTAATAATATTCGACAACCATTCTTTGAAACGATCCCAAGCATTTTTTTCGGGCGTTTTAAATTCGTAAACAAACTCTTTGTCACTATATTTCTTTTTTAGATTTGTTGAAAAAGTTTTTAGTGTGATTGAATCTGAGTCGATTTT
>JAYWEG010000219.1:0-3502 GCA_043779445.1 Bacteroidota bacterium | reverse complement strand
ATAATTGTTGAAAACTTTCAGAATTTAGGATTTACGAATTAGGATTTGTATTAAAAGATTTAGAATAAATCTTAATTACTTAGTCAACAATCTCCATTCTATTATTCAAATTATCTAAAATTCTTTGAACAATTTCAAAATCATTTTTATAAATTTTTAAAATAATTCCTCCATAAGCAAAACTGGCAAACGGATTGGCGTTGATTAAATTTTCATTTTGAAACAAAAAGGGAATTCCTTCATTTTGTAAAATAGATTTTAAAACCACAATTTCATGCGGATAATTAAATGTTGCAATAGTTTGAAAATCTTCCATTTTTTATTTTTTATAAAGATACAAAAGTTATTATTTGATTAAAACTTACAACTTACAACTTACAACTCAAGAACTATTTCGTAATTTTACCAATATTATAAAATAATTATGAGTAAAAAACTAAGAAAACCGAGTAATAATACCAAAGATTTCTCAAATAAAATTATAAAAATATTAACTGCAAATAGCAATAAAGCATTTAATTACAAACAAATTGCTGCAATTCTAGAAGTTGACGACACTAAATCGAGAAACGAAATTATTCACGATTTAAAAATTCTAGCTGCTGGAAAAAATATCATAGAATCTGAACCAGGAAAATATTTGGTGAAAGCAATTTCCGAAGATTTATATGAAGGCACGATTGATATGACGGGTAGAAAAACAGCTTATTTTATTTGTCCTGAATTTGGCGAAGATGTATTTATTCCGACTATTAACCTAAATCGTGCTTTAGATAAAGACAAGGTAAAAGTATATATTTATAATCGTCGAAAAGGAAAACGTCCCGAAGGCGAAGTAATTGAAGTGGTTGAACGTGCCAAAACTGATTTTGTTGGTGTAATTGCTATTCAGCCTAATTTTGCTTTTGTATCAACGGCAAATCCAAAAATGTATACCGATATTTTTATACCAAAAGATAAAATTGGAGAAGCCGAAAATGGTGATGTTGTTTTGGTTCACATCGAAGATTGGCCTAAAAAAGCAGATTCTCCATTTGGTTCTGTTATAAAAGTTCTAGGAAAACCAGGCGAACACAATACCGAAATTCATGCCATTCTGGCTGAATATGGACTTCCGTCAGAATTTCCTGTCGAAGTTGAAGCATTTGCACAAAATATTGATACTTCTATTCAAGAATCTGAAATAGCAAAACGTCGTGATATGCGACAAACATTAACTTTCACTATTGACCCAAAAGATGCCAAAGATTTTGATGATGCACTTTCATTTAAAATTTTAGATAACGGAAATTACGAAATAGGAATTCACATTGCCGATGTTTCGCATTATTTGCAAGAAGGAACAATCCTGGATGATGAAGCCTATAATCGAGCAACTTCGGTATATTTAGTAGATCGAGTAGTACCCATGTTACCCGAAGTTTTGTCTAATTTTGCTTGTTCACTGCGACCAAATGAAGAGAAATATACGTTTTCTGCCATTTTTGAATTAGATAAAAATGCAAAAGTAAAAAACCAATGGTTTGGCCGAACAGTTATTGATTCAAACCAGCGTTTTTCTTATGAAGAAGCACAGTATATAATAGAAAATAAAGAAGGAAAAATTCCAGCTGAAAAGTCATTAACAAACGATGCTTACAAAGTTTCTGATGAGATTGTTTTTGCAACGCTCAAGTTAGATGAATTAGCTAAAATTATGCGTGAACAACGTTTGAATGCTGGAGCCATTTCATTTGATAAAGTCGAAGTAAAATTTAATTTATCCGAAACTGGAAATCCTAATAGTGTATATTTTAAACAAAGCCACGATTCCAATCATTTGATAGAGGAATTTATGCTTTTGGCAAATAAAAAAGTTGCAGAATACATAGGTAGACAAAAAAAGACATTTATTTATAGAATTCATGATGAACCTAATGAAGATAAATTGCTGGCGATGTCAGATTTGATTAAAAAATTCGGATATACTGTCGATTTTAACGTAGGCTCTGTAGCGCAAGCATTGAACCAATTAATGAAAGATGTTGCTGGGCAAAAAGAACAAAATTTGATCGACACTTTGGCAATTCGATCCATGAGTAAAGCCATTTATTCTACCGAAAACATTGGTCATTATGGTTTAGCATTCGATTATTATAGTCATTTCACATCGCCAATTCGTCGTTATCCAGACGTTATGGTACATCGATTATTGCAATTTTACTTAGATGGTGGAAAATCTGCGAATCAAGAATTATATGAAGCCAAATGTTTGCATTGTTCACAAATGGAAGGTTTAGCCACAAAAGCAGAACGAGATTCTATTAAGTATATGCAAATAAAATACATGAAAGATCACATGGATCAAGAATTTCTTGGTGTTATATCTGGTGTGACAGAATGGGGAATTTTTGTAGAAATCATAGAGAACAAATGCGAAGGAATGGTTAGAATTCGTGAAATAAAAGACGATTATTTTGTATTCGACGAAAAACAATATGCACTTGTTGGACAAACAACTAAAAGTTTATTGCAATTAGGTGATGAAATTTGGGTAAAGGTAAAAACTGCTGATTTAGTTAAAAAACAACTTGATTTTCATTTTTTAAGAGTGAATAATTAAAAAGGTATAGTTATTGATCCTGTCTATTCGAATAAATTTATTATTCTAAATTTTAAAACATAATTATCATGAAAAAGATATTTTTAATAACATTTATATTTCTGTATACTTTAGTAAATAGTCAAATAACAAAAAATGTTGGCGAATTTAATAAAGTTACATCCTTTGATAAAATTGATGTTTTATTAGTTAAATCAAATAAAAATCAAATAATCATAAAAGGATCTAATGCAGAAGAAGTAGAATTGATTAATAAGAATGGTGAACTCAAAATCAGAATGCCTTTATCAAAATCTTTTAGTGGTGACAATATTTCTGCAACTGTTTTTTATTCAGATATAGATGCAGTTGAAGCAAATGAAGAATCTAGAATTGCTTCAGAGGATTTTATTGAATCTATTGATTTTATGATTATTACAAAAGAAGGGGGTGAAGTAAATTTAAAATTAAATGCTGAAAAACTAAACGCAAGAGCTTCCTCTGGAGGTATAATTATTTTAGAAGGAACTGCAAAAAATCAAGATATTGTTCTCAATTCTGGAGGAATTTATAAAGCAAGTACACTAGAATCAGATCAAATCACAATTGCAGTAAATGCAGGAGGAAAAGCCGAAATAAACGCCAAAGATCTCGTAGAGGCAAAAGTACGTGCCGGAGGGAAAATAATCATTTACGGCAAGCCAAAACAAATCAATCAAAAAACGTTTCTTGGAGGAACAATAGAAGAAATTAAGAATTAATTTACTATTTTTGATTTAATTCAAAAAAACAAATATGATTCAAGATGTACTTATGGCTATTCCTTTGGGAGTTTTGTTGTGTTTTTTAGTTGGTCCAGCCTTTTTTATTGTACTTGAAACAGCTGCAACAAAAGGATTTAGAGCGGCTTTAGTTTTTGAT
>JAYWEG010000218.1:0-3504 GCA_043779445.1 Bacteroidota bacterium | reverse complement strand
ACATTCTTATCAAATAATTCAAGGTGATTTAGGATTAAAATTGCTGTTGCAAAATCTTCAAAATCAGACTTCAGTTTGTTTCGATACCGAAACCACTGGGATAAATACCTTGCATGCCGAATTAGTTGGACTAGCATTTTCGTACGAAAAAGGTAAAGGTTTTTATGTTCCATTTCCCGAAAATCAAGTCGAAGCACAAACTTTGATTGACAAATTCATTCCTTTTTTCGAAAATTCAACCATCGAAAAAATTGGTCAGAATTTAAAATATGATTTAAAAATACTTGCCAATTACGATATTGTTGTCAAAGGTAAATTATTCGATACCATGATTGCGCATTATTTAATCAATCCAGATATGCGACATGGAATGGACATTTTGAGTGAAACCTATCTCAAATATGCACCAAAACCCATCGAAGATTTGATTGGTAAAAAAGGAAAAGGTCAAAAATCGATGCGTGAAGTTCCGTTAGAAGATATCAAGGAATATGCAGTTGAAGATGCCGATGTAACGATTCAACTCAAAGAAATTTTTACTTTAGAATTAGATAAAACCGAAACTAAGAAATTATTCGACGAAATCGAAATTCCATTAGTTTCTGTTTTGGCGGCAATGGAAACCGAAGGAATCAATCTTGATGTTCCGTTTTTGAAATCATTATCATCAGAATTGGCTATTGATATTAAAGTTTTGGAAGACAAAATTTACGAAACTGCAGGTGAGAAATTCAATTTGGCATCCCCGAAACAATTAGGCGATATTTTGTTCGATAAGTTACAAATTGGCGGAGCGAAACAAAAGAAAACCAAAACAGGTCAATATGCCACTGGCGAAGAAGTTTTGAGTTATTTGGCGAACGAACACGAAATTGTTTCGGCAATTTTAGATTGGCGTTCACTCATAAAATTGCAAAATACGTATGTTGAGGCTTTGCCTTTGCAAGTTGATTCGAAATCGGGTCGCGTGCATACCGATTATATGCAAACCGTGGCTGCCACAGGGCGATTGAGTTCGAACAATCCGAATTTGCAAAACATTCCGATTCGAACCGAACGTGGGCGACAAATTCGTAAAGCATTTATTCCAAGAGACGAAAATTACACCATGCTTTCGGCAGATTATTCTCAGATAGAACTTCGGATTATTGCTGCTTTATCTGGCGAAGAAAACATGATTCTGGCTTTTCAAAATGGCGAAGACATCCACAAATCAACTGCGGCAAAAGTGTTTGAAGTTGCTTTAGAAGAAGTCACTCGAGAACAACGTAGCCATGCAAAAACAGTAAATTTTGGGATTGTATATGGTGTTTCGGCTTTTGGTTTGAGCAATCAAACTTCGTTATCTCGAAAAGAAAGTGCTGAATTAATCGAAGCCTATTATGTAACCTATCCTAGATTGAAATCGTATATCAACGAGCAAATTCAATTCGCTCGCGAAAACGGATATGTGCAAACTATTTTAGG
This sequence comes from Bacteroidota bacterium, assembly GCA_043779445.1. Lineage (GTDB taxonomy): Bacteria > Bacteroidota > Bacteroidia > Flavobacteriales > Flavobacteriaceae > Flavobacterium. Next base: position 2,037 of record JAYWEG010000218.1, on the reverse strand, counting down.
TCGAAGACGTTATCTAAAAGACATTAATTCTGCCAATGCAATAGTGCGTGGCGCCGCAGAACGTAATGCAGTCAATGCTCCAATTCAAGGTTCAGCAGCCGATGTTATTAAAATTGCGATGATAAATATTCATAAAAAATTAACGTCAGAAAACTGGAAATCCAAAATGCTTTTGCAGGTTCATGATGAACTGGTGTTCGATGTTCACAATTCTGAATTAGAGAGAATTCAACCGATGATTAAACACGAAATGGAAAATGCTTTCCAAATGCAAGTTCCGTTAGAAGTGGAGTTGGGCGTTGGCGTGAATTGGTTAGAAGCGCACTGATTTTAGCACACGATTATACAAAAAAAGTCTGTTTCGAGTTAGAAACAGACTTTTTTTTACATCTTAATTTATATTACTCCACCACGATTTTCTTCCAAGATTTGTCTGTTTCGTTTTGAAGTTCTAATAAATAGATTCCTGTTGCAACACCTTTAAGATTTACTTCCACATCTTGCGAATTGTCTTTTACGTCAATCGTTTTAATGAAATTTCCTGTTTGACCATACACATTTACTTTGGTCAAAGCCGTTTTAGTTTGGATTCTAAATGTTCCATTAGATGGATTTGGATAAATAGACGAAGCTTTTAGAGAGAAGTCTTCGACGCCGAGAACTGACATTGGAGCATTAACAAAACCACGATTTGGTGCACCTCCATGATATGCAACTCCAAATGTTCCACTTGCAGGGCTTGCATAAATTAAATTTAAAGAAGTATCAGCATAATTAAAAACATAATCTGCAGTATCTCCGGTATTGAATGCTCTAGTTGCAACTATTGTCTTGGTTCCTCCAGCATCTACATTACTAACAACAGTCCAGTTGTTTGGGGCTACATCAATATTTGGGTTACCATTGCCATTAGGAGGTCCAGGTCTAGTTTGGCTATCACTTAAATCTGTTGCTGAACGCATAACGACACAATCCACAAGTGCCGGCATTCCATTTCCTGCAACTCCAACTGAAGAATTAAATCCAAGACCAAACCAACTTGTTGAAGGATTTGTAATAGTTATTGTTGCTATTGATGTTGTTTGGTTCAAGTCAATTTTTGCCGTCATATTTGCATTTAATGTGACTACTCCTGTTGTTTTAGTTTGAGCAATTACAAAACTTGTAATCATCAGTAATAATAAAGTAAATTTTTTCATTTTAGTTTGATTTTAATAGATTAATAATTTTTTCATTCCCAGAAAAAGTAGCATATTCAAAAGCTGTTTTTCCTTGTTTGTCTTTGTGAGATTGGTCTGCTTTGTTTTTTAGAAGTACCTCTATAATGTCTATATTTTGAAATTGAACTGCGTATATCAAAGGTGTAGTTCCGTTTGCATCTGCTAAATTTACATTGGCTTTTTTTTCAATTAAAAATGTTGCCATTTCGTTGTTTCCTTTCACAATTGCTGCCATGAGCGGGGTTCCCATGTCGCTATTGCCGTTGATGTCACTTCTGTTTTCGATCAAAAATTTTGCAACCTCGTTATTTCCTCTGTAACAGGCCAAGATCAATGCAGAAAAACCATCTTTGTTCGTTTCGTTAACCACTTTAGGGTTTAATTTAACTAATTCTTTTGCTTGTGCAACTGATCCTTTTCTGGCAATATCAAAAATATCTAATTTCTCTTGCGCTTTAGCGGTTAAACTAAAACAAAAAATCAATACAATATATAAGTAACCTTTTTTCATGTTAAATTTTATCAAATGTACAATTATTTTTTTAAAATCAAATTTAAAATTTAATTTTTTATAAGAAATTCAAATCCTATTGAATTCAAAATCAATTCTATAAAAGCAATCATAAACTTCAACAAGATTATACCACCTTTTAGTCGATTCTTTGAAAGTTATCTAACAAAATAATAATTCTATAGCTTTTTCAAAAATTAAAAATGATAGAAAGATTTTGTATTATGAAAATAAAAAATCTGTTTTAATCTGTGGATTAAAAAAATTTATGTTACCTATTGTATAAAGCCAAAAAATTATAATTTT